>BQJA01000014.1 GCA_021604405.1 Nitrosomonas sp.
TACTCGAATAACTACTGTTTCAGCAGGCAATCCTGTGCCCGACTGTTAGCTACATCGCAAAAGGTAGTCGCACTGGACTTCTAAGTCAAGTAGTTTGTCATAAAATTTCCACTACAAATGTAGGGATGATAAATGAACCAATTAGATATTTCCATTACAAACAAATGGTTATTTAATGCGCACCATTTCTAAAAAATTTGTGAAGAAATCCCGTATTTTTCAATTTTATTTTTAGCTAATTTCTAACAATAAAGACTCGACTCAATTTATCCGCGAAATCTCACTTGATTAAAAATTTTATCTATTGACACATACCCCTCCAGGGTATACTGTCACAATACCCAGTAAATGAGTAACGAGGTGGGAAATTGAGTTCTTTACCGCTCAAGCAAATAGAATTTCCAATTGAAGGCATGACTTGTGCTGCATGCGCAACACGTATCGAAAACAATCTTAATCGATTGCCAGGTGTCCAGGCTGCGGTGAATTTCGCCAGTGAAAAGGCACAAGTAAGCTACGATGATTCCCTAACCAGAATCGACAAACTGATCAGCGCCATTGAAAAGGCCGGCTTTCATATCATCCCCCAATCCATACAGCTACAAATATATAAAATGACCTGCGCCGCCTGCGCAAGGCACATCGAGGAAGCCCTAAATACATTGCCCGGTGTACTGGCGACTGTTAACGTCGCGACTGAAACGGCCAATGTTAATTTCATTCGTGGCGCTGTTACTGCCGATGATCTAGTTAGCGCAGTTTGCAATGCCGGCTACGGTGCCAGCGTAATTACCGAAACCAGCCGCTTGGAAGAAAAATCCCGACGGCAAGCCGCTTACCACCATGAACTTCGCATGTTCCTGATTTCTGCCGCCCTGACCTTGCCGCTGGTCTTAGAAATGGGCGTGATGTTTTCAGGTAATCATGAAGAATTGTTACCACGATGGCTGCAATGGTTATTGGCGACCCCCGTGCAATTCTGGGTTGGACGACGCTTTTATATTGGCGGATGGCACGCGCTACGCAGCGGCAGCGCCAATATGGATGTGCTTGTTGCGCTCGGCACGAGTATGGCCTATTTTTTTAGCGCATTTGTAACATTTTTTGCACTCGATCAGCATGTCTACTTTGAAGCGAGCGCCGCCATTATTACCCTCGTTTTACTAGGTAAAATCATGGAAGCCCGTGCCAAAGGAAAAACTTCTGAAGCAATTGAAGCGCTAATCAAAATGCAACCTAAAACGGCAAGCGTTGAACGTGACGGAAAAATAATCGAAGTACTGGCAAACGACCTGAAAGTCGGTGACATATTTATCGTTCGTCCTGGCGAGAATCTACCCGTAGATGGAGTCGTCATCGAAGGCACATCAAGTGTGAATGAATCCATGCTGACCGGCGAGAGTTTACCGGTCAGCAAACAAGCAGGCGAAAAAGTCTTTGCCGCAACATCCAACCAGCAGGGGGTTTTGAAATGCCGCGCCACCAGCGTTGGCGCCCACACTCAACTTGCCGCTATTATTCATCTGGTAGAAGAAGCACAAGGCTCCAAAGCACCGATTCAACGTATGGCCGATACTATTTCCGGAATATTTGTACCGATTGTCGTCGCTATCAGTATTGCAACGTTCGGTATCACATGGTGGTTGGCTGGCGATTTTGTCACTGCCTTGATCAATGCTGTGGCAGTATTAGTGATTGCCTGCCCCTGCGCACTGGGATTGGCAACGCCAACCGCAATCATGGTTGGAACAGGACGTGGCGCACAAGCAGGTGTATTAGTAAAAAATGCGGCTGCACTGGAACAGGCGGAAAAAATTCAAACACTCGTTATCGACAAAACCGGCACTTTGACGGAAGGAAAACCACAAGTTACCGATGTTATTCCGGCGGCATCCATTACCTCCCACGATTTTCTTCAAATTGCCGCTTCATTGGAACAAGGGTCTGAACATCCGCTTGCAAAAGCTATTATGGCACTTGCGTTGAAAAAAAACGTTCCGACAAAACAGGTGACTGACTTCACTGCCATTACTGGCAATGGGGTTTCCGCCCGTATAGATACTTGCGAATACATACTTGGATCACCTAAATTTCTGACTGATCACGGTGTACCTGTTGACGATAAACAAATCACAGCCTTACAAGCAACCGGAAAAACAGTCATTGGCGTTGCGTCTGCTAGTAAAAATTCACCTGAAATGCTTGGTTATATCGCCATAGCTGATCGACTTCGAGCAACATCAATACAGGCTGTAAAACGTCTGCAAACGATGGGCATCGAAATAGTTATGCTAACAGGCGACAATACCAATACGGCAGCTGCCATTGCTAAACAGATTGGAATTAACAATTACCGCGCGGATGTATTACCTCAGGACAAAGCAAAAGAAGTCACAAGAATGAAGGCTTGCGGACAGTTCACTGGAATGGTTGGTGACGGCATTAATGACGCGCCAGCACTGGCAGTGGCCGATGTCAGCTTTGCTATCGGTGCAGGCTCTGATGTAGCGATTGAAGCAGCTGATATCACCCTAATACGCAGCGACCTAATGAGTGTTGCAGATGCAATCTCTCTTTCACGTGCAACATTAAGAAAAATCCGCCAGAATCTTTTTTTTGCCTTTATTTACAATATACTAGGAATTCCATTGGCTGCAATTGGAATGCTTAGTCCAGTTATTGCGGGCGCAGCAATGGCGATGAGTTCGGTATCGGTAGTTAGCAACTCTCTATTGCTAAAAAGATGGCAAGCAAATTCTTAACAACTTCACTTTAAATTAATTCAAACCAATATCTGCAAAAAATGCAAACAACTACGATAAAAATTAAGGGCATGACTTGCATGGGCTGTGTCAATAGCGCAGAAAAAGTACTCGAAAAATTTACCGGCGTAATTAGCGCAGAAGTGTCACTGGATCAAGAACAAGCTGTAATCCAATACAATGCTGCAAAATCCAGCATTGCGCAATTTAAGCAAGCTATCAGGGATGCGGGTTTTGATGTCATCGACTAATGAAAAAGCGCGTGGCGCGGAAAAAGCAGCTATTCAGTCAGATAAAGATGCACTAATCAAACGCCTGAATCGCATCGAAGGTCAAGTACGTGGTGTCGCGAGAATGATTGTGGATGATCGATACTGTGTAGACGTTCTCAATCAGATTTCAGCGATGCAGTCGGCAATGGATGCCGTAGCCATGCAGTTACTGGAAAATCACACCCATGGTTGCGTACAAAGCGCCATTAAATCCGGAAATGGCGACGCAGCCATTAGTGAAATGATGACTGTGTTACGAAAATTTGCAAGATAACCGGAATAAAATAAAAAAAAACATTTATTACAGCATTTTCAGCTAAGATAGCTTTTGCTTTAGAATAGTGTTGACTTGCGCGGGATTGGCTTTACCCCGGGTGGCTTTCATTACCTGCCCTACGAGTGAATTAAAAGCTTTTTGCTTGCCACTACGATAATCCGCGACTTGCTGCGAATTAGCGACAAGTATCTCATCGATCAACTTTTCAATTTCGCCACTATCTGATATTTGCTTTAAACCTTTATTCTCAATAATAGCATCAACATTACCGTCTTGTTCGCCGCGCCACATGCTGTCGAACACATTCTTGGCCATTTTTCCTGAAATAGTGTCATCACTGATACGTTGCAATAATGTTGCGAGTTGCACCGGATTAATTGGACAATCTGAAATCTCAATTCCTTCTTTATTCAACCGCCCGCTTACCTCACCCATGATCCAGTTAGCGCAGAGCTTGGCCTGAGATGGCAATTGTTTCACAGCACTTTCAAAAAAATCCGCCATTTCCCGGGTTGCGGTCAACACCATCGCATCATAGTCTGACAGGTCAAACGCAGTCACATAACGACGACGTCTTGCTTCAGGCAATTCTGGCAACATCAACTCAACTTGATTAATCCATTCTTCAGATATTTCCAATGGCATTAAATCCGGGTCCGGAAAATAACGATAGTCGTGCGCTTCTTCTTTACTACGCATGGAACGGGTCTCATTCCTATCGGGATCATAAAGACGCGTCTCCTGATGAACTATCCCCCCGTCTTCTAAAATTTCAATTTGCCGCCTGACCTCAAATTCAATCGCTTTCTCCATAAAACGAAATGAATTTAGATTCTTGATTTCGCAGCGTGTACCAAACTTATCTGACCCTTTTGGCCGCACAGACACATTCGCATCGCAGCGAAAAGAACCTTCCTGCATGTTACCATCACAGATACCAATCCAGCGTACAAGCGAATGTAATGTTTTCGCATATACCACCGCTTCAGCACTGCTGCGCATGTCGGGTTCTGAAACGATCTCCAGTAATGGCGTACCTGCACGGTTAAGATCAATACCCGTCATGCCGTGGAAATCTTTATGCAATGATTTACCCGCATCTTCTTCCAAATGCGCCCGCGTAAGACGCACTGTCTTTTCAACCTCATCCACCTGAATTCTGAGACACCCACCCTCAACCACCGGCAACTCATATTGACTTATCTGATAGCCTTTTGGCAAGTCAGGGTAAAAGTAGTTTTTACGAGCAAAAATAGAAGGCGAGTTGATTTTTGCACCCACCGCCAAGCCAAATTTAATTGCGCGCTCAACCACACCTTTATTCAATACCGGCAAAACGCCTGGTAAAGCCAGATCCACCTCACATGCCTGCGTGTTTGGCATTGCGCCATACGCAATTGAAGCGCCAGAAAAAATTTTTGATTGCGTCGAAAGCTGTGCATGAACCTCCAAACCGATAACAATTTCCCACTGCATAAACAGGATAACCTTTTCTTACCACTAAATATTATGTTAATAGATTTACAACTTTTCCATCAAACGCCGGGCATGCGAAGATGCCAGTCCGTTTCCAACTGATACCGATGTCCTACATTCAGCATTTGCGCTTCGGAAAAATAATTGCCAATAATATGCAGTCCGACTGGCCTGTTATTATTGCCAAATCCAACCGGGATAGACATGCCAGGTAATCCAGCCAGACTCGCTGCGCTGGTGTAGATGTCCGACAAATACATCTGAATTGGATCATTGTTTTTTTCACCCAGGTTAAAAGCAACGGTGGGTGTAGTCGGTCCCATTATAATGTCACATTGTTTAAAAGCATCGGCAAAATCCTGCGCAATCAAACGGCGTATTTTTTGCGCCTGAATGTAATATGCATCGTAATAACCATGTGATAAAACGTAAGTACCAATCAAAATACGCCGCTTTACTTCCGCACCGAAACCTTTGGCGCGACTTTTTCGATACATGTCACTGAGATCGCTGTAAGATTTAGCACGATAACCATAACGCACACCATCAAAACGGGACAAATTGCTGGATGCTTCAGCGGGTGCCAGTACATAATAGACTGGAATAGAAAGGGGCGCATTCGGTAGCGACACTTCCACCATCTCAGCACCCAATTTACGATATTCGTCGAGCGCTCGCTCTACTGCAGCAGCAACATCGTTACTCATCCCCTTGGCAAAATATTCTTTGGGCAGACCAATACGCAATCCCGTAAGCGGGTTATCCAAATCCCGTGAATAATCTTCCGTCTCACGCTGCAAACTGGTTGAATCCCGCTCATCAAAGCCAACCATAACATTGAGCATCAGCGCCAGATCTTCTGTTGACTTTGCCATTGGCCCGCCTTGATCAAGACTTGAAGCAAATGCAATCATGCCGTAACGTGATACTAACCCATAAGTTGGCTTAATCCCAGAAATTCCACATAGCGCCGCCGGTTGGCGAATAGAACCACCGGTATCCGTTCCTGTCGCTGCCGGCGCCATACGTGCCGCCACCACACAAGCTGAACCGCCAGAACTCCCGCCTGGCACCGCTGCAACATCCCAAGGGTTTCTAACTGGACCATAGAAGGAAGTCTCGTTACTTGATCCCATGGCGAATTCATCCATATTGGTTTTGCCAACATTAACCGCACCAATGCGATTAAAGCGTTCAATTACGCTGGCATTATATGGTGAAGTGAAATTTGACAACATTTTTGATCCGCAAGTTGTCAACCATCCTTTTGTACAAAAAATATCTTTCTGTGCAACAGGAATCCCAGTCAATGGACTGGCATGTCCAGCCGCAATCATCTGGTCCGCCGTCTCAGCCTGCGCCAAACTCATCGCTTCATCAATCGTGATGTAAGCATTGTAATTTGGATTCAATGTTCTGGTCCGTTGGAGGAATTCTTTTGTAAGCTCGACACTCGATATTTTTTTTTCTGCTAACTGCTGGGAAAGTTGTTTAAGACTGGCATTAAACATGATTTCTGCTATTTGAAACGGCGTGTGATAAGAAAATTGTTGTGACGCAACATTAAAACTTCAATGTGCTGCTGATAAAAAGTATAATAATTTCAAAGGAACACAAGAAAAGAACCAACTTCATTCTATAACCTTTGGCACGAGATAGAGCCCTTCCTCCACTTGCGGTGCAATTTCTTGAAACTGTTCCCGCTGATCAGATTCTGTCACCACATCCTCACGTAATCGCTGCACCACATCCTGCGCATGTGACATCGGTTCAACCGCTGAAGTATCAACCGCTTGCATTTTCTCGATAAGATTAAAAATTTCGGATAATTGCGCCAAAGCCATATGTGCTTCTTCTTCATTTGTTTCAATATAGGCGAGATCCGCAATACGCCTTACATCATTAAAAGATAAAGTCATTTAAAATTGGAAACCTTATACTTATAATCAAAGAAGTATTAGGGTATCATGCCCCGTTTCATCGGCGCAGTCTTTTTTTGATACAATCTTCACTTTCTTGATCATATACTCACGATATCTTCACCATTACAAACGGATTTTGCCATTATGTTTAATTTTTCAAGCAGCAACATTCTGGGGAGTTATTTCTCTACAGATTTTTTGGGGAGTTATTTCTCTACAGATATGGCTATCGACCTGGGTACGGCCAATACGCTTATTTATGTTCGCGGCCAGGGCATCGTGTTAAATGAGCCGTCAGTCGTAGCAATCCGTGAAGAAGGTGGGCCCAGCTCCAAAAAAATGATTCAGCAAGTTGGGTTGGCCGCCAAGCAAATGCTGGGAAGGACACCCGGCAACATAACCGCCATCCGTCCAATGAAGGATGGTGTAATTGCCGACTTTACAGTCACTGAACAAATGCTAAAAATGTTCATTAGGAAAGTGAACCCACCCCGATTGTTTTCCGCCAACCCCCGGATTGTTATTTGCGTTCCTTATGGATCTACCCAAGTAGAACGTCGTGCCATACGTGAAGCTGCTTATGGCGCAGGTGCACGTAAAGTAGAGTTAATTGAAGAACCTATGGCGGCTGCGCTCGGCGCGGATTTGCCGGTTGAAACGCCAACCGGCTCAATGGTGGTAGATATTGGCGGCGGCACAACAGAAGTTGGCGTTATTTCACTTGGGGGCATCGTGTATTCCAATTCAATTCGTGTTGGTGGCGATAAATTTGATGAGGCAATCATCAATTATATCCGCCGAAACTATGGCATGTTGATTGGCGATGTCACCGCTGAATTTATTAAAGAAGAAATTGGTTCGGCCTTCCCGGGATCGGAAGTCCGCGAAATAGAAGTTAAAGGGCGCAACCTGGCGGAAGGTATTCCACGTAGCTTTACAATTTCCAGCAATGAAATTTTGGAAGCTTTGGCTGAGCCTTTAAATAACATAGTCAGCGCAGTCAAGACGGCTTTGGAACACACCCCCCCCGAACTCGGCGCCGACATTGCCGAGCAAGGTTTAGTCATTACAGGGGGCGGCGCTTTATTGCGTGACATTGATCGATTGATCATGGAGGAAACCGGTTTATCCGCAATTGTTGCTGAAGACCCATTAACTTGCGTCGTACGGGGTTCTGGTATTGCACTGGAAAATATTGACCGCTCGATTGGAATCTTTGCTAATGATTAGACTGAACTGTCAATATGAGATTTACACCCTCATATGGTTTTTATTTAATAATTAGACCAACGCTAAACAACGTTAAACTAAAGTTGATAATCAACTTTAATATGCGTTCCATTTTTCCAAAATCCACCTCATCGCACGTTTTGTGATACATAAAGTTTAATCGACGCTTAACGTCTCGAAATACGGGATGAAATGAAATCAGCCCCACAGTTTTTCAAACATGGTCCAAATCCGCTTACGCGGTTGCTATTTTTTGTAATGCTCTCGCTCCTTCTAATGACAGAAGATACCCGGTTTAAAAATTTTCCTGAAGTTCGCCAAGCAATCGCTGTATTGATTTATCCCTTACAAAAACTTGCGTATTTGCCAGTTGTCGTGTTTGGCCAAGTCAACGAATTTATTTCCAATCTCCACTTGATTAAAGAAAATACTTATCTTAGGCAACGTTATCTTACTGATCAAGCGCGACTTCTGCACCTGCGTGATTTAGAAACTGAAAATTCTCATTTACGCAAATTGCTTAGCGCCTCAAAAAGAACAAAAACCAATGCTGTCATGGCCGAAATACTACATGTGCCACATGACCCTTTCAACCATAAAACCACTATCAATAAGGGCAGCCAGCACGGTATTGAAGCAGGACAAATAGTCACCGATGAATTGGGGGTTATTGGCCAAATAACCTTAGTTTACGCTTGGGCAGCTGAGGTCACACTGATTACTGATAAAGATCACGCTGTACCAATACAAATTGCACGCAATGGTCTTCGTTCAGTAATTTCAGGCACAGGAAAGAATGATGAATTAGAACTGCGCTATTTATCCGTTAATACCGATGTTCAACCAAATGATCTATTGGTTACCTCAGGAATCGGAGGGGTTTATCCGCCCGGATTACCTGTAGCCAGTGTATCAAATATTGAACGCAATCCAGGCAGCGCATTTGCATCTGTCATGTGCAAACCCATCGCAGGCGTCAATCGTAACCGGCATTTATTGATACTGTCACCCATACCGCCTATACCAGAGAATCCAGTGGAAATATCTAGAAGTACGCCTTAAAAAATAACTCAGAGGTGATTGTGTCAACCGACTATCCTAATCAAAACACGTTATCGCCTGCAAGTGGCTGGTTTATATTCACCACATTGATTGGCGCGTTATTACTCACAATGTTGCCACTTCAAGGGATATTTCTACATTTACGTCCCGATTTCGTTGCGCTGACAATATTTTACTGGAGTATTCACCAGCCTCACCGTGTTGGCATGAGTGTCGCATTTGGTATGGGTTTACTGGTAGACGTCAGCAATGCAGGCATACTCGGCCAGCATGCCATGGCATACTGCGTTATCACGTACATTGCAGTAATACTCCATCGACGCTTACGGTACTTTAATCCAACCCAACAGGCACCTCAGATTGGTCTCATCCTGCTGTTAATGCAATTTATTATTCTCATTATCGGATTGCTAAGCGGTTATCGGTTTCCCGGTTGGTATTTTTTTCTTGCCACGATAACGGGCATGCTGATATGGCCACTAATCACTCTCTCACTCGAAAAACTCCAGAAGCTGAAAACAGACCCTGATGAGCTATGAACCGTGCTATAGAGCTTCGAAACCATCCGCTTGAATTACATCATTTTCGGGTACGACTTGTCATCATTTCAGGTCTCGTTCTACTGTTATTTTTGCTGTTATTTATACGTTTTTATTACTTGCAAGTTTCGCAGAGCGAGCACTATCACACATTGGCGGAAGCAAACAGAATTTCAATACTTCCGCTGGTTCCAAATCGTGGCTTGATTTTTGACCGAAACGGAGAAGTTCTGGCGCAAAATTTTTCTACTTACACTTTAGAAATTGTTCCACGAGAAATTCCCGACCTTGGTGCCACACTGGATGATCTGTCACAGATTGTCAAAATAACGCAAGAAGACCGCCAACGATTTAAAAAACTGATGCAAGAAAGCAAACGTTTTAAAAGCTTACCTATTCGCACCCGTTTATCAGATGAAGAAGTCGCACGTTTCGCCGCAAACCGTTACCGCTTTCCAGGTATAGAAATTAACGCGCGCGTACTGCGCCATTACCCCAGAGGGGAAAGCATCTCCCATGTTGTTGGCTATATTGGAAGAATTAATGACAAAGATCTGGAACAACTGGAAGCCAATGATGAATTGGATAATTATCGTGGGTCTCAACATATTGGACGAATTGGTATTGAACAAAGTTTTGAGAACGATTTACATGGAATAACAGGCTTTGAGGAAGTAGAAACCGATGCGGCAGGCCGATCAGTGCGCGTCATATCACGCACACCGCCTATTCCGGGCAATGACTTGACACTGTCACTAGACATTCAGTTGCAGGAGAATGCTATAAAGGCATTTGGTGACTACCGGGGCGCATTGGTCGCAATGGACCCGATGACCGGTGAAATCCTTGCTTTTGTCAGCAAACCTGGCTTTGATGCCAATTTATTTGTCGGTGGCATTGATCATAACAATTGGGAATTACTTAACAATTCCATCGACAGACCACTAAATAATCGTGCATTACGTGGATTATATCCGCCAGGGTCAGTATTTAAGCCATTTATGGCGCTAGCCGCACTTGAACTAAATAAACGCACACCTGAATACACCATCAGTGACGCTGGTTTTTTTAGTCTCCCCGGTACCAAGCGCCGTTTCCGCGACTGGAAACCAGGTGGTCACGGCATGGTTGATTTGCACAAATCGCTGGTTGTTTCATGTGACACTTATTTTTACAGTCTTGCCAATGATATGGGAATAAGAAATATTCACGAATATATTAGCCAATTCGGGCTAGGCAAGAAAACCGGTATTGATATTCTAGGTGAAGTTGGCGGGTTACTCCCTTCCCCAGAATGGAAAATGAAACGCCACAATCAGAAATGGTATACGGGAGACACCATCTCCGTTGGTATCGGGCAAGGGTACAATTTAACAACGCCGCTACAACTTACTTTTGCCACCACAATACTCGCCAGTAAAGGCAAAGCCTTCCGCCCTCATTTTGTAAAACAAGTCCAAAACAACACGCTGGGAAAAATTGAGAGAATAACCACACAACCACTTTATCAACTTGATATAAAACCGGAAAATATGGAACTGGTGCGAAACGCGCTGGTTGATGTGACACGTCCCGGCGGTACAGCGGCGCGTGCAGGTGCCGATTCGGCTTATACTTTTGCTGGAAAAACTGGCACTTCCCAGGTAATTGGCATTAAACAGGGAGAAAGATACGATGAAAGCAAAATAAATGAATACCATCGTGATCACGCATTATTCATCGCATACGCGCCAGCCGATGAACCAACCATCGCATTATCGGTTCTGGTAGAAAACGGTGGACCGGGTGGTGCGACAGCTGCCCCTATCGCACGCAAAGTGCTCGATTATTATTTACTGAGAAAAGAATTTGATGACACAAGCGAAGAAACTACTGAACATCACGTAGAAACCACACATGAACATGACCACTAACGAAAGTCGGCGAAAAAAGCGCAATATACTGAATTCACCAAGAGATACTCATGTTTAAATTCAGCAGACTTTGGCACTTTTTCACGCGCTATATCGATGGTTTTCTTTTGGGCGGCATTCTGATCTTAATGCTGATTGGATTGATTGTATTGTACAGCGCGACCGGCGCTAATATACACCGGGTTAGCAATCAAGCCGTTAACATGATTGTAGCATTGGCCATTATGTGGCTGGTTGCCAATATTCCACTGCAGCATATTCAACGACTTGCCTTACCAATGTACCTGCTGGGGGTTGCTTTGCTGATCGGCGTCACATTATTTGGAGAAATTCATAACGGTGCAAGACGCTGGCTTAACATTGGCATTACCCGTATCCAACCCTCCGAACTGATGAAACTTGCGGTGCCGCTTATCATGGCATGGTATTTTGATAAATATGAAATTACCCTGCGAATCAGGGATTATGTTGGCGCAACACTGCTGCTATTGTTGCCAGTCATTTTAATCCTGCGACAACCTGATTTAGGTACCGCTTTATTAATCACGAGCAGTGGTTTTTACGTATTATATTTGGCTGGACTATCCTGGCGGGTTATCGCCGGGTTGAGCTTTGTTTGCGTAAGCAGTATCCCATTGTTATGGACATACTTACACGATTATCAACGCCAGCGCGTTATGACACTGCTGGACCCAACCCAAGACGCACTTGGTGCCGGCTACCACACCATCCAATCAACAATTGCAATAGGCTCCGGCGGCATTGTCGGCAAAGGCTGGCAAAAAGGCACCCAAACGCAGCTTGATTTTTTGCCCGAACAAAGTACTGACTTTGTTTTTGCAGTCTTTTCCGAGGAATTTGGGCTCATCGGCAATATGTTGCTTTTATTTCTATATATTATCATCATCGCGCGATGCATCGTGATTACCGCAAATGCCTCTACGCAGTTTACGCGACTGATAGCAGGCTCGATCACACTGACCTTTTTTACCTATATTTTTGTCAACATGGGCATGGTTAGTGGAATTTTACCGGTTGTTGGTGTACCGCTGCCGCTAATCAGCTATGGTGGAACTTCAATGGTGACAATGCTGCTTGGTTTTGGTATTTTAATGAGCATTCACAAACACCCCAAATTGGTGAAGACATGAAGAAAAAGGAATTACAGATTCCGGCCCTGATGCCCATGACACGGATTGTGGCAGCGGTGGTTCTTATATCACTTTCAGGCTGTGGCAGCGCTTCTAAATATAACACATCCAGTTTATCCGGGGAGTATTTAACGACTAATGCAGCATTATCTAACAGCAATAACGGGGGCGGTTACTATCTGGATGATGGTCCTGACGAGAATCCACCTGGCAATCTTGATTCCGTACCCGATGCCGTACCCAAAATCGAACCGCTGCGGAAGGCTAATATGCGGCCCTATGTCGCTCTTGGCAAAACTTATCGGCCATTCACTGAACTCAGCGCATACAAAAAAAGTGGCATTGCTACATGGTATGGACGCCGCTATCATGGAAAGAAAACCGCTATTGGGGAAACCTATGATATGTACGCAATGACTGCTGCACATCCCCTACTGCCATTACCGAGTTATGCACGTGTGACAAATGTAACAAATGGTAATTCCATCGTCGTGCGAATTAATGATCGCGGCCCATTTTTATCCGACCGAATAATTGATCTTTCCTATACGGCCGCTCACAAACTTGACATCATCGAGAATGGAAGCGCCGAGGTGGAAGTGGAAAGCATTATTCCTGACTCGTCCAACCCTACCGCAGAATCCATGCAAGAAACGGTAACGTTCCAATCCACAACAGCCTCATCAAATACTGAAACAATTTACCTGCAATTAGGTGCTTTTGGCACTTCCGGCAATGCAAATAGTTTTCTTTCAGATATGCAGGCGGAACTTCCCTGGCTGGTTGAAACACTTGGTATTGCCGAAGGAGATGGTTTATTTAAAATCAAGGCTGGCCCTTTTTCCAACTTGCTATTGGCCAGACATACAGCGAACGAAATTGCGCAACGACTTGCCATTGAACCCATAATACTCATAGACTAAACAATAAACTCCGCGGCTTAGACAGGTAATTTAGCTGGGCAACATATGGGATTATATTCCCCACAAAAAAAAGCCCTACTGCAAGCAGTAGGGCAAAGGGCCTCGTCATGAACTTACTTACTACTATTACTAAATGCCGCTAATAAACCGTTTCCATCGTGCAAATTTCAGATAACTTGTGCATACACCTAAACGACACACTTCATTAATAACTAATATAATGCATTTGTGTATTATCAAAAATAAAAACAAGACCGTATTTCGGTTCCATTTCTTACCTTTTATAACAAATGAATGAACTAACAAACGAAACGCATGACTCGATCATGCAGAATTGTGCTTCAACCGAACCACTCAAAACAATCGAAATTGATGGTGTGCACATTACCATTCTTGGAACCGCTCATGTCTCAAAAGCCAGTGCAGAAATGGTTCAAGCCTTAATTGCCACCGGAAAATTCGATGCAGTTGCCGTTGAGCTTTGTCCGAGTCGGCACAATGCAATTGTTAATCCAGAACTAATTGCCAAGATGGATCTATTTCAGGTAATTAAGCGTGGACAGGCAAGTATGGTCGCGGCAAGCTTGGCACTGGGCGCTTTTCAGCAGCGTATGGCCGAACAATTGAAAATCGAACCAGGCGCTGAAATGCGCGTTGCAATTAAGGGTGCAACAGAAGCAGGACTGCCCGTTTTGTTAATCGATAGGGAAATTGGCACAACCCTTAAACGCATTTACCGCAATGTGCCATGGTGGAAGCGTTTCGGCATATTCAGCGGGATATTAGCCAGCATTATCAGTCAGGAAAAAGTAAGCGCTGCCGAGATTGAAAAGCTAAAGGAAGGCGACGTACTCGAAAGCACCTTCTCGCAATTTTCTGAAGATGAGAAAGATTTATTCAAACCGCTTATTAGTGAACGGGATGAATACATGTCCGCTCATTTAATAAAAGAAAGCAAAGAAAACAATTACCAGCACATCCTGGCCATTATTGGCGCCGGTCATCTGAAGGGTATAACACGGTTGCTTGAAACAAAAGCGATAGACAAACCTGATGAAACCATTGCACAGCTCGACACCATCCCGGACGCTTCAAATTGGCTCAAGTATTTTCCCTGGGCGATTGTCGCACTCATTCTGGCAGGATTTGTGGTCGGTTTTATGCGCAGCTCTGAGATTGGCATGGCAATGCTCGTAGATTGGGTATTGATTAATGGCGGCCTTTCCGCATTGGGCGCAGCAATTGCTTTTGCACACCCTCTGACTATCATGGCGGCATTCCTTGCCGCACCTTTGACATCGCTAAATCCAACAATCGGTGCCGGCATGGTCGTCGCCACTGTGGAAACATTTTTACGCAAACCCAAAGTCAGGGATTTTAACCGGCTTAGAAGTGACGCAACCCATTTAAAAGGCTGGTGGCACAATCAGGTTACAAGAATATTACTGATTTTCTTATTATCCACAATCGGCTCCGCCGTGGGCACCTATGTTGCCGGCTTCAGAATCTATGACAGATTAAGCGGCGGGTAATAAACCATGTTCGGTTTTTTTGAACGTCTGATAAATCCTTTCCCTCCCGAACATCCAGTTGAACCGCCAAGCAGTCTCTATCAATTTTGCCGCCACTATACGCGCGGCATTGAACCCTGTCTGGTGCTAATGGCAGTATTGACAACCTGCCTGGCTATCAGTGAGGCATTATTATATGCCATTCTTGGACAAATGGTTGACTGGCTCGTTGCGCATGACCCGCAAACTTTTCTGCAGAAAGAGTGGCGGACTTTACTTTTTATGACGCTGTTTATTCTCGTCTTTATACCAGTTCTCGTTATCTTTCATGCGCTGACGGTCAACCAGACATTGATGGGTAATTTTCCGATGAAAATTCGCTGGTCTGCACATCGGTACCTTCTAAATCAGAGCTATGCTTTTTTTCAGCATGAATTCAGCGGCCGGATTGCCACAAAAGTCATGCAAACGGCACTGGCAGTCCGCGAGACCGTGATGAAATTACTGGACGTTATGCTTTTCGTGATCGTCTATTTCATCACAACGTTACTACTCGTTGCCGACGCTGATCTCCGTCTGTGCATCCCTTTGCTTGTATGGCTCAGCATATATATTGGCATACTTTATTTTTTTGTTCCAAAGCTAAGAGATATCTCAACCATTCAAGCTGATGCCCGTTCAATGATAACTGGCCGTATTGTCGACAGCTACACCAATATTATTACTCTAAAGCTTTTCTCTCACACACAACGGGAATCTGACTATGCGAAAGAGGCCATGCGCGATTTCATCGCCACGGTACATCCACAAATGCGCTTGGTGACATGGCTTAATATCAGCGTCTGGTCCATCAATATGCTACTGGTATTTGTGACCGGTGCAGTTAGCATTTATTTATGGCTTCACGACACCATCAACCCCGGTGCCATAGCAATTGTTTTCGGGCTGGCGATACGCCTGACGGGTATGTCACATTGGATAATGTGGGAAGTCAGCACGCTTTTTGAAAATATCGGTACCGTGAAAGACGGCATGCATACCCTGTCAAAACCACAGAACGTCATGGATGTCCCGAATGCTAAAGAATTGACAGTCAGCCAAGGCACTATAAATTTCCACCACGTCGGTTTTTCTTATAATAAAACAAGTGAAAAAAATTGCCACGCTATATTTTCTGACCTCAATCTGAAAATAGCAGCTGGCGAAAAAGTTGGAATTGTCGGTCGCTCCGGCGCCGGGAAATCAACTTTTGTCAGCCTCTTATTACGATTTTTTGATGTTCAACAAGGCTATATTAGCATTGATGGACAAGATATTAGCCAGATTAGCCAGGACAGTTTACGCGCCAATATCGCGATGGTGACCCAGGATACCTCATTATTGCATCGTTCAATACGCGACAATATATTATTTGGTAAACCGGATGCGACAGAAGTCCAGATGATTGAAGCCGCCAAGCAAGCACATGCGCATCACTTTATTCAGACACTTGTCGATATCAAAGGCAGAAAGGGCTACGATGCCCATGTCGGTGAACGGGGGGTAACACTCTCAGGCGGTCAACGGCAACGCGTGGCGATTGCGCGCGTTCTTCTGAAAAATGCCCCGATACTGGTGTTGGACGAGGCAACAGCTGCATTGGATTCTGAAGTAGAAAACAATATCCAGCAGAATCTGCACCAACTCATGTCAGGCAAAACAGTCATTGCCATCGCCCACCGGTTATCAACCATCGCTGCCATGGATCGTCTTATTGTATTCGACAACGGCAAAATCGTTGAACAAGGTAGCCACGCCAGATTAATCGCAAACAATCAGCTCTATGCACAGCTCTGGAATCATCAATCTGGTGGATTCCTGGGCTTACTGCACGCCGATGCGTATGTTTCTTAATTTTACGCATCGATCGTCGCCATTTCACAGCGGCTCCGATGAAGAAATGGGTATCGAGCATGTATAGCATGAATATATCCTACCAACCAAGTTTGACATTTACACCTGCATGGCATAGAATTCTCGGCTCTTTTAAATCACGCTACGCAGGACATGATTTTGTGAAAACGTTTTCAGCAAAACCACATGAAGTAACCCATGACTGGGTTGTCATTGATGCAACCGATAAAGTACTGGGGAGACTTGCGTCATTGATAGCGCGCCGTCTACGCGGAAAGCATAAGCCCATCTACACCCCACATGTTGATACAGGTGATTATGTCGTTGTCGTCAACGTGGATAAAATCCGCGTGACTGGCAATAAGGCCGAAGACAAAATGTATTACCGACATACCGGATATCCGGGTGGTTTATATGAAACAAACTTTAAGACAATGCACGCCCGTTTTCCTGATCGCCCACTTAAGAAAGCGGTTAAGGGAATGCTACCAAAAGGGCCACTTGGTTATGCCATGTTAAAGAAACTCAAGGTTTATGCTGGAGAGTCACATCCTCACAGCGCACAGCAACCCCAACCACTCGAGGTTAAGGCTTAACTTATGAGCATAAATTACAATTACGGCACAGGGCGTCGGAAAAGCGCGGTTGCACGTGTATATATTAAACCCGGCAGTGGCTCAATCATTATAAACAACAAACCTATTGATGAGTTTTTTTCACGTGAAACTGGCCGCATGATTGCACGTCAGCCATTAGAATTAACTGAAAATCTTACGACATTTGATATTTTGGTAAATATCAATGGTGGCGGTGAATCTGGGCAAGCGGGTGCAGTACGTCACGGCATTACTCGCGCACTTATTGATTATGACGCTGAACTTAAACCAATTTTAAGTAAAGCTGGCTTAGTGACCCGTGATGCGCGTGAGGTAGAACGAAAGAAAGTCGGTCTCCGAAAAGCGCGCAGACGCAAACAGTTTTCTAAACGATAGTCTTTTCCCGAACATATCAAAAAGGCCGCCATCTGGGCGGCTTTTTTGGTTGCGTTTTATTTTCTTCAAACAATAATTCCAACGTCTAAATACAGGATAAAATTAGCCGTATTTTCTAGGTAAAAACAAAAAAATCCTGGGTAAGCTACAGAGAAAGGAGTCGCCATGATTAATGTGGGTATTGTGGGTGGAACGGGTTACACAGGGGTAGAATTGCTGCGTATTCTGTCGCAGCACCCTGAAGTAAACATCCGGACCATTACATCGCGCAGCGAAACCGGAATGGACGTCGCTGATCTGTTTACCAATTTACGAGGACAGATCAGCCTCAAATTCTGTGATCCAACTGAAGCCAAACTCGATCAATGCGATCTTGTTTTCTTTGCCACCCCTAATGGTATTGCCATGCGACAAGCTAAGGCACTCCTGGATGCAGGAACCAGAGTCATCGATCTGGCCGCCGATTTCCGCATCAAGGATGTATCGGTATGGGAAAAGTGGTATGGTATGCCTCATGCCAGTCCCGAACTGATTGCCGAAGCGGTTTACGGATTACCGGAAATCAACCGTGATCAAGTAGCGGACGCCCGGCTAATCGCCAACCCTGGCTGTTACCCAACGGCGGTACAATTGGGTTTCTTGCCACTGATTGAAACGGGCATTGTGGATAAAAATCACCTTATTGCCGACGTTAAATCTGGCGTTTCCGGCGCTGGAAGAAAAGCCGATGTTCACATTCTGCATGCCGAAGCATCCGACAATTTCAAAGCCTATGGCGTACCTGGCCACCGGCATTTACCTGAAATCAAACAGGGCCTAGCGAATATTGCAGGAACAGCTATTGGTCTTACATTCGTCCCACATTTAACCCCGATGATCCGGGGAATTCATGCTACGCTTTACGCAACGCTTTCAACAAATACTGATTTACAGGCATTATATGAGGAACGATATGCCAATGAACCCTTTGTTGATGTCTTGCCCGCTGGTAAGCATCCCGAGACACGCTCAGTGCGCGGATCCAACACCTGCCGCATTGCCGTCCATCGTCCCCAGAACAGTGATACCGTCGTTGTTTTATCAGTTACCGACAATTTAGTCAAAGGCGCTGCCGGCCAAGCTGTGCAAAATATGAATCTTATGTTTGGTTTTCAGGAAACACTTGGCATCCAACATATTCCATTGCTCCCATAACCCATGCAGAATAAACTTGGAATTTTAGCCAAACGCGTTGTAGTCCGTCCTCATGTCCCCTGGTACTACCGATTACTGATTGCTGCCACTTGTATTTCATTGCTAGTCGCATTATCCTGGCTTATGTACAATGCGGGTAAGAAATCCGTAATACCCAGTAAAGAAATTATATTTGATGCGGAGTCATATCGCTCTTATGATTCAAGCACATGCTTGCAGAAAGAAAAAAGAGAGTTGTGCACGCAAACGGCGGGACTTGTCCGGCAGCTGCAAATAAACAGCACCCTGCATGAGAATCTTGCGGAACAAGTCAAAACTCTTGGCGAAGAAAATGGTCAATTGAAGGAAGAATTAGTATTTTTCCAGCACTTGATGTCTGATAATAACAGCACAAATCCTGGCGTATCAATTCATCGTTTTGAAGTGAAGCAAGGGGAAAACCCTGGGGAATATCGCTACACACTTATATTGGTCCAGGGTGGACAACGCCCGAAAGGTTTTAAAGGGAACTTGAAATTCTTGGTTACTTTACGGCAAAATGAGAACAAAAAAACTGTGCCGCTTACCAACAGAAGCGCTACTGAATTTTTCGCCGTTAATTTCAAATTCTATCAGCGCGTTGAAGAAAGCTTTCAAGTCCCAGCGGATGCAATTGTAGAAAGCTTGCAAGTTCAGCTATTTGGCAAAGACAAAACCAAAGCGAATTTAACACAGACTGTTGAACCGTCATCGTAAAGGATGCAGCGTATGTTTGGTAAAAAAAAGAAAAGAAAGCTACACAGCCACATTGATTCACTGATCGGTCCAAACACGCAGGTTGAAGGCAATATAAGCTTCAGTGGTGGTCTGCGTGTCGATGGCCACATTTGCGGTGACATCATTGCTGAGAACGACACACAAAGTACGTTGGTTTTAAGTGAACAGGGAAATATTAAAGGAAAAGTCCAAGTTCCCAACGTCATTATTAACGGCACTGTTTCTGGTCCAATCTATGCGAATGAATACCTTGAATTACTCTCGAAAGCAAAAGTTTATGGTGATGTTTATTATGGATCTATGGAAATTCAATTAGGTGCATCCGTCGAAGGTAAAATGATTCGGATGGACAACCATCAATCCGAAAAACTCGTAACACTGATCCCTGCAACACCAAAGTGAAATAAATAATTTCTTAAATAATATGTTAGTGAGAATTGAAAATGAGTATTGCCAATTCAACCGAACCAAATAATGAAATCAACGCGCCTCTGCAATTTACCGAAAATGCGGCGATTAAGGTCAAGCAATTGATTGAAGAGGAGGGAAATAACAATCTTAATCTAAGAGTTTTCATCAGTGGCGGCGGATGCTCTGGTTTTCAATATGGCTTCACTTTTGATGAATCCGTCAACGACGACGACACGGTAATAACGAAACAAGGCGTAAAATTATTAATTGATCCAATGAGTTTCCAGTACCTAATTGGCGCTGAGATTGACTACCAGGAAAACGTGGAAGGCGCGCGGTTCGTTATCAAAAACCCTGGCGCAAGCAGTACTTGTGGTTGCGGATCTTCGTTCTCGATATGATCTTCCGAATTGGTATGGTTTAAGAAATTAACCACAGCCCTTCCCCCACTTGCCTTCTTTAGGCTCTCAGGTTTAATTGCATTATTAAACCAGAATGATCAGCCAGGCTTAGACACTATTTGCCACATTTCTGGGAAAAACTTTCTTTACCTGACCTCAAGCGCAGGAAAGATTCGGAGACTACACAAATCTATCCAGCCAATCGGTTTAAAACCCAGAAGTAGGTTAAACTACTTCGTTTTTTCCAGACAGCCTAACTCATGGATGAACAATCAAGCCTGCTGGCATTATTTACCAGCAGTTTTCTTGCCGCGACATTGCTGCCCGGCGGTTCTGAAGCAGTACTGGCAGGGGTATTAATAGCCTACCCCGAACTTCACTGGTCTGCATTAATTTTAGCCACGATCGGCAACACTTTAGGAGGCATGAGTTCATATATCATCGGGCGTTTTTTGCCTGATGAAAAAACACTCCTTAAAAAATCAGGTGGCAACCTGCGCGGGCTGGAATGGACGCGCAGCCATGGCGCACCAATCCTTCTACTGTCATGGACCCCATTGATTGGTGATTTGCTGTGTGTAGCCGCCGGATGGCTGAGGGTAAACTGGTTATGGGCTATACTGTTTATGGCGGCAGGAAAGTTTGCTCGCTACTGGGTCATCGCCACCGCCATCAGTTAAAGAATGAAGATAAAGTTGATTGCGTTTAACTCTTTATCACTGAGAACACGGCGGCAGAACCACCTGTAATCACTATTTTTATTGGATATCCGCATCAAGTCTATCGTGAAATTCTATTCTTATACAGCCCGAACAAACGTCACTGATTTACATTCTTTAACGTTCTTATTCCCTGCGAGCACTTATGGGCTTCAATAAAAACCGGTCCGTCTCTTCCGGCATCGCAATTCAAATCCCTGCGCCATTTATTATTGCTGTAACAATTTTTGCAGCTCACCGTTCTGATACATTTCGGTAACGATATCCGAACCGCCAACAAATTCACCATTAACATACAGTTGTGGAATAGTTGGCCAGCTTGAATAATCCTTGATACCTTGTCGGATCTCCGGGTCAGCCAGAACATCCACCGCAAAAATTTTTTCCACACCGCACGCGTTGAGAACATTGACTGCATTGGCAGAAAAGCCACATTGCGGCTGAGATAATGTCCCTTTCATATAGAGTACGACGGGATGAGTTGTCACTTGTTCTTTAATGGTATCTGCTGCACTCATTTCTTAATTCCTCATAAAATAATTGTAAAGCCATTTGTTCATACAATAAATACTGTGGCAAGCAACTACAATCGCCCACCACTTACCCGCATTATGCCAGCCAAATCAGGGTGAGAAAATGTTTCTGCAAAACCTGCTGCTTCCAGCAGTTGCCGGCAAGCAGCCGCCTGATCGTAGCCATGCTCAAACAATAACCAACCACCTGCTACAAGATAATCAGAAGCCGCAGCGATAATAGTGCGAATACAACTCAAACCATCAATACTTGCAGTTAATGCCATTCTGGGTTCGAAACGCAGATCACCCTGATTGAGGTGGGGATCATTTTCAGCAACATAAGGTGGATTAGAAACAATCAGATCAAATTTCTCCCCTGAAAGTTCACTAAACCAGTTACCGGTAGCAATAAAAACGTTATTAATATTTAAATTGTCAGCATTCTCCCTGGCTATCGAAACAGCAGCCGGTGACAAATCTACAGCAACAACACTTGCCTGAGGACAATGCCTTGCGAGCGTCAGCGCAACCGCACCGCTTCCCGTACCAAGATCCAGTATCCGGTTGCTATAATTAACAGAAAGCCGCATCAATGCCAACTCCACCAGAATTTCCGTTTCCGGACGTGGAATCAAAACATCGGGGGTCACTTTGAAAATAAGGTCATAAAAATCACATTCACCAATAAGGTAGGCAACGGGTTCACCATCCATTCGCCGCGCTACTAGCCGAAAAAATAATTGTTGTTGCGCAGAACTTAGTGCCTGATCGGGATGCGTCAGAATATAAGCATGATTTACACCAAGGCTATATTGCAGCAAAATTCGCGCATCTGTATGGACGATACCCTGACATGCCTGCTGTAAGGCTTGTGCGATACTAATTGTTACATGCGTCACGATAACACAAATATTCCAAACGGTTACCTTATTCGGCCATCATTGCCGCCAGCAGATCCGCTTGATGCTCGGCCATTAGCGCAGAGCAAAGATCGTCCAAATCACCATCCATAATTTGATCCATTTTATAGAGCGTCAGGTTAATACGATGATCTGTCACACGCCCTTGCGGAAAATTGTAGGTACGAATTCGCTCTGAACGCTCTCCCGTCCCAACCAGTGATTTTCGTGTAGCGGCCTGCTCGGCCTGCTGCGCGCGCATTTGTTTATCATGTATACGCGCGGCCAGAACACTCATAGCCTGCGCTTTATTTTTATGTTGCGAACGACCATCCTGACACTCAACAACAATACCGGTTGGCAAGTGAGTAATACGAACCGCAGAGTCCGTTTTATTTATATGCTGTCCACCAGCTCCAGAGGCGCGGAAGGTATCAATCCGCAACTCAGCCGGATTCAATTCTACTTCACTGATTTCATCCGCTTCGGGAATAACAGCGACTGTACAAGTGGAAGTATGAACACGTCCCTGAGTTTCAGTAGCCGGGACGCGCTGAACCCGGTGGCCACCCGATTCGAATTTTAATCGGGAATAAGCGCCATGCCCAACAATTCTGGCGATTATCTCCTTGTATCCCCCCATATCAGACAAGCTTTGCGAAATAATCTCCACTTGCCAGCCCTGAAGTTCAGCAAAGCGCGAATACATCCGAAACAAATTACCCGCAAATAGCGCAGATTCTTCTCCACCCGTCCCAGCACGAATCTCCAGGAAAATATTTTTTTCATCATTGGGATCTTTGGGTAATAATTGCTTTTGTAATTCTGCTTCAATCTGCACCAGCCTTTCCTTACCAGCTTGCAGTTCATCTTCGGCAAATTCCCGCATTTCCGGATCAGCGCTCATTTCCACGGCTGCTTGAATGTCACCCTCGCTTTGTTGAAAAGCACGGTATAGTTCAACAACCGGAAGAATTTCGGCATGCTCCCGCGTTAGCTTGCGATATTTTTCCAGATCAGCCGTTACCGTTTCACTACTCAGCAACTGATTTAATTCTTCCAAACGGACACTCAACTGTGTCAATCTATTGACAAAATTTTCTTTCATTACTCTCGAACCATAGCTGGATGTTATTATGAGTACGTAGCCTTTTGCCTCTGGCAAGGCACGATGAAACGGGATGGTAAATCATTATCACGAATAGTGCCGTTGACAATGGAAAAAGCAACGACGCCCTACCAGCGATATCGCGTTATTGACCGAAAACACAAACAGCGCAAATAAGCATACAGTCCTATAATTCGTATGGTTAGCAATCATCAATAAGCGGTCAACTACGGTTCTTAGGGTCAGGGACGGTGCAATTGGTACAGCCGGTTGATTAGCTCGACCAAATCGTCACGCTCATCAGCAGAAGCATGATTAAGTGTGCTGGAAGGAAGATGCAGAAATTTATTCGTCAG
Organism: Nitrosomonas sp.; assembly: GCA_021604405.1. Lineage (GTDB taxonomy): Bacteria > Pseudomonadota > Gammaproteobacteria > Burkholderiales > Nitrosomonadaceae > Nitrosomonas. The sequence continues at coordinate 24,283 of BQJA01000014.1, forward strand.
TCCTTTACTCAGTGATTCCAATACTGTTTGAGGATCTTCTCCTTTAAGCAATAGTTTGCTCGCACGCGTCAACTCATGCCGCCGGTAACGCTCGCCTTGGTCGCGCAACGCGCGGATAGTCGGAACCGATTCACGTGTCGACACCCAACGCATAAAATCAACAACATTGGAATCAATAATGGTTTCTGCCTGCGCAACTGCACTCTGACGCGAATCCAGGCCCTCTTTAACGATCTCAGACAGATCGTCCACATAGTATAAAAAAACATCATCCAATTCAGCCACTTCAAGCTCAACATCACGCGGCACAGCCAAATCGACAATAAAAATCGGACGATGTTTACGTGCCTTAATCGCACGTTCCATTAATCCTTTGCCTAAAATCGGCAAAGGGCTGGCAGTACAGGTTACAACAATATCATGCAATGGCAATTGTTCCGGCAAATCACCCAAAGTAATTGCCGTTGCATTAAACCGGTTTGACAATGCTTCTGCGCGCTCGGTGGTCCGATTGGCAACCGTTATCCGCTTCGGCTGTCGCGAAGCAAAATGACTTGCGCATAATTCAATCATTTCACCTGCACCGATAAAAAGTACACGCTGTTCGCCAATATCGCCGAAAATTCGTTCCGCCAAACGTGCCGCCGCCGCTGCCATGGAAACAGAACTGGCGCCAATCTCAGTAGATGTCCGCACCTCTTTTGCAACAAAGAAAGTACGTTGAAACAGTTTATGTAACAACATGCCAAGTGTGCCGGCGTGTTCTGCGGACTTTACGGCATTCTTTAACTGACCGAGAATCTGCGGTTCACCCAACACCATAGAATCCAACCCACTGGCAACCCGGAATGCGTGTTTCACTGCCTGCTCACGGGGAAGCTTGTAGAGATAAGGATCCAATTCCTGCGTATGCAAACTATGGAAGTCAGCCAGCCATCGTGTCGCCACGTCGGGCTTATCCGTACTACAGTAAACTTCTGTTCGATTACAGGTAGAGACAATCGCAGCTTCTTTGACTGGATTATGCCCTACCAGATCATGCAACGCATCCTCCATGACGTTCTCTGGGAATGTAAGCTGTTCACGCACATCCAGCGGTGCAGTATGATGGTTAAGACCGAAAGCAAATAGCTGCATTGATGTTATATTAGCAACTGAGCACAATTATTAAAAAACCCGCAATTATACACCTTACAGGTCAAATATTGATATCTTGATTACTTGATTCTTTTACAGAAATCATAATCAATCAGCGCCAAGGCATTATCGGAATGGTTGAAATACTGTTTTTAGGCGACCCCTCAATCACTCTGTCACTATAAGTCAGATAAACCAATACATTCCTCTTCGCATCATAGAAACGAACGACCTGTAACGATTTAAATATCAATGATGTACTTTTTTTAAACACTTCATCACCATCCGCATCGCCATTTCTTACATCTTCCGGCAACACTATGGGGCCAACTTGGCGACAAGCAATTGAAGCATCAGAAGTATCCTCTGCAACGCCTACCATACCACTGACACCGCCTGTTTTTGCCCGACTCAGATAACAAGTCGCACCCTTGACATCTGGATCATCAAATGCCTCCACAACAATTTTGTCATTTGCACCGAGCAACTTGAAAACGGTTGAGACATCCCCTATTTTTTCTGCCATCAGCGGCACTGGGGATAGCATAATTAGGACAACAATCCACGCAAGACAAAGAAACCACTTCTTTTTACGTTTTATTCCATGCTTTATCATGGCTACTTCCTCCTGTTTACACAAAAAAATCGCAAACTTGAACCCAACAGGAATCAGGTATACTTCAGAAACCTGGCGAATTCAATCCTGATGACTAAGTTACTGACTACATTGTCATCTTCTATTCGACTGTCAAGATAACTGATGGTTCTTGCGGTCTGTAAAAATAGCATCTGAGATATTAGCAAAAACTATTCCATGCCATGCTGCGGCAAACCCATAAATCTGATCTACGTACCGCACAGAAAATTTTAAATCTGGCCATATCTTGATTCTGGTAGTTACCAAATCGCATCAGTCTGTCTCAAATCACACCTGCTGACTGGTGGATTTAGCAAAAGAATTGACACATCAGGTTGCGCTGCAAGTAACACATGCCTATATCTAATCCAGCATCATATCCAGGCTCAACGAGCTTTTTCTCCCCGCCTTCTTGCATGAAATTTCTCCACCCATTTCAACAATAATTGCGGTGCATGCGCACGCTTCCATTCCCCAGCGGCGTATTTATTCGCTTCTGACCAGGTTGGATAGGTATGAATCGTGCCAAGAATCTTATTCAGACCCAGGCCATGTCTCATAGCCAGCACAAATTCGGCAAGTAAATCGCTGGCGTGTTCACCCACGATGGTCACCCCCAGAATACGATCCTTACCCGGCACCGTCAGTACTTTGACAAATCCATGCGCAGCTTCGTCGGTAATGGCGCGATCAAGATCGTTCAGGTCATACCGGGTGACTTCACAGGCAATGCCACGGGTTTCTGCTTCATTCTCGGAAAGCCCTACACGCGCCACCTCCGGATCAGTAAATGTCGTCCACGGAATCACCGAATAATCTGCTTTGAATCGTTTCAGATCTCCAAACAATGCATTGACCGCCGCGTACCAGGCCTGGTGTGCGGCGGTATGCGTAAATTGAAATGGCCCGGCAACATCACCGCAGACATAAATATTTGGATAAATGGTTTGTAACCAGGCATTGTTTTCAATAGTATGTCTGGAGGACAATGGAATACCTAACTCCTCCAGACCAAAATCTTCGGTGCGTGGGACTCTGCCAACGGCACATAACAGGGCATCAAATGGAAGTGACGCTTCTTTGCCATCTTGATCGCACACAATCAGCTGTTGCATATCTGCGCTGGTTTCACAGCGGACAGCCTTTGTCTGTGTCAATATCTGCACGCCATCGTCCTGTAATGCCGCTTTGACCATTGCGGCTGCATCGGCATCTTCACGCTGCATCAAATCCCCCATCTCGACCTGTGTCACCTGACAACCAAGACGGGCAAAAGCCTGCGACAGTTCACAGCCTATCGGTCCACCACCCAGCACGACCAGTCGCTCAGGACGCTCAGTCAATGACCAGATCGTATCGGATGTAAAATAGCGGACAGCTTCAATTCCTGGAATCCTGGGCACTGCCGGTCTTGCACCGGTTGCAATCACGATAGACCGCGTGGTCAAAGTTTGCCCATTCACCGCCACTGTCCAGGGAGAAGTAATGCGCGCCCGGCCTTCCAGCACTTCCACACCCAGTTTGGTATAGCGCGCCACGGAATCATGTGGTTCCACCGTTTTTACAACCCGATTTACTCGCGCCATTACATCAGAAAATTGATAATCCACACTGGCGTGCTTCATTCCCAGCAACCGGGATTTTTGTGCTTGTTTCAGAAAAGCTGCGGAACGGATCAATGCCTTTGATGGCACACAGCCATAATTCAGGCAGTCACCCCCCATTTTATGCCCCTCAATCAATGTTACCTTGGCACGAGTTACTGCTGCGATGTACGAAGTCACCAGACCGGCTGCACCGGCACCAATGACAATCAGATTACGATCAAAATGCATTGGCTTTGGCCACTTCGCATAAAGCCGGCGCGTTTTAACCCATCCAATACCCCAGCGTGCCAGCCATGGAAAAACTGCCAATAATAAAAAAGAAAAGATCAGCGCCGGTGATAAAATATCCGACAGACTGGTTATAGACGCCAACTGGGTACCGGCATTCACATACACCGTACTGCCCGCAAACATCCCAACCAAACTGGCCCAGAAGAACGTAACACTGCGGATGGCTGTTAACCCCATCAGCAGGTTAATCAGAAAAAAAGGGAAAACCGGTACCAGGCGCAAAGAAAATAGATAAAATGCGCCGTCACGTTCAAGCCCTTTATTAACAGTCTCCAGACGATTACCAAAGCGACGCTGGACCATATCACGCAGTACGTAGCGCGACACCCAGAAAGCCAATGTTGCGCCGGTCGTGGCCGAAATCAACACCACCGGCACACCGACCCACAGTCCAAACATAGCGCCGCCCGCCAATGTCATCACCGTCGCACCCGGCAAGGACAGCGCCGCCATGACGATATAGACAATTGAATAAATAGCGATGATATATAGTGGTTCTTGCTGATACGCCTGCTGCAATGCTTCATGGCTGGACTTAAGAAAATCCAGGCTGAAAAAGCGATCTAAATCAAAAACGAAAAATATACCTATCAGTAAGCCAAGTGCGGCTAGAATCCACCATCGTTGTTTCACGTGCCCACCTACCGTTCCATTTCACTGCATGAAGCGCCAAACTGGAAGCAGCTATAACATCGATGATGTTTCATGCTGACAGGCACCTGCAGACTCTCAGTCAACGTACTGCCCAAGTCATAATCGACATCATCATCAACCAGGGTACAGGCATAAACCTTGGTCTGACCCGCCTGCTTAACAATCATCCGGCTAAACGCACACATGAATTTCCGCCGCGACGATTCTGTCTGATAATTCGCCATGCAACCCAGCGTAATCTGTGGCGAAGATACCTCTGTACCGGGCGGGAAAAATTCCGGGAATTCTATACGTGGCAAATCTTTAGGCAAACCAGCCGCATGAAATACTTCAGCAAAATTTCTGGAAACGTCTTCTGCTGGCAAATCCGGCAGGACCTGATTGGCGACAGATAACGAAAAGCCCATATCACGCAAGCCACGCATACCTTCCAGCGCCATCGCAAACATACCATCGCCTCGTCCAGCATCATGTCGGGCGGCTTCAAAATGATCGAGGCTGACACGAAAATGCAGAGAATGCGCCCGGTTGCACAAGGTTTTTATTTGATGCAACCGCTTTATCAACGGTTCCGTGGCGTTCGTCAAGACCAAACAAGGACGCTGCGCCAGCGCATAATCCAAAATACGCACGATATCCTTGTTTATAAACGGCTCGCCGCCGGTAAAAGAAAACTGCTGTACACCCAGCGTCAATGCCTCGTCAATATAGGGTTTGGCATCATCAAATCGCATCAATTGCAGACGTTCATCGCCGGGTTTTGATCCTTCCAGACAAAATGGACAGGCTAAATTGCAAGCCGTACCCGTATGAAACCATAGCTCATCCAAAGCATGCGAATGAATGAACCCGCGTGGCTCCCCACTGGGCGTAACCGTCCATTCCTTGGAACGCTTACGCTGATCAACCAGACGAGGAGCAACTTTGTCATCCATGACTAACAGCACCCGCCCTTCTGTTCGCCGTTGACATCATCATCAAATGGAATACCCATGCCGCAACCCGGAAAGATACCAAAATGCTGGTCAAAATTTCCAAAGAAATCAAAATGATCAATGAAACGCGTGTCATGCAGCATACGCCAGGTATTGCCACACACCGGAAACTGTTTACCGGTCTCAATGAAATGATGCTTATCCAAAACAAAAGCATGCGCGTGATGTGGAATAGTACCGTGATACACCACCGACTGTCCGTGATCTTCGCATGCCAACTCCAGATCATTCAATTTAAACAATCTATATGTCGCTGAGTAGAAATGAATATTTCCTATTTTCTCTGCCAATTCCGCATGATCGATGACTATTGGTCGGTCATTAACCAGGCGTGGATCAGCAAAACCATGCGCACGCGCCAATGGTATAAAATCATTCCAGTACAACGCGCCACTTAAACATTCCCCATATAACACGGGATCATTGATTAAAGCTGCCGGAATACGCCGATCGCTGTATACATCGGAAAAATACATTTCTCCACCGGGTTTCAGAACGCGCCAGGCCTCGCGCATTACCGCCGCCTTGTCGGGTGCAAGATTAATGACGCAATTGGACACAATGATATCCACGCTGGCATCGGCCAAATCAAGCTCATCCAGCCGCTCAATATAGCCATGCAGAAATCGCACATTACTTTGTTTGTAACCAAACGCATCTCGATGATAGGTTTCATGCTGCCGGGCGACCGCCAGTTGTTCTTCGGTCATGTCCACGCCAATGACTTGTCCATGTTCACCTACCAATTGTGACAGTACATAAACGTCTCGCCCCGCGCCACAACCGAGGTCCAAAACCGTCAAACCATCAAGCAACTCAGGTATCACCAGACCGCAGCCATAATAACGTGTCAGCACATTTTCATGTATCTTTGCTAGCAGCGGCTTTATAAAGCCAGGCAAACCCTCCGCAGGACAACAGGCATTCGTCTGCAGATCTTGTGAGCTACTTAATGTTTCACCGTAATATTTTTGAACAATTTCCTGCATGAAATTCCTTATGGATAATATTATTAATAGGCTGTCAAGAAAGCCGGGAGGGATTATCTGAATGATAATTTGCCGCCAATTTATTGGGCGCAACACCTCGCGCGAAGTTCAGTGCTAATTTCCGATTCTTCCAGGTTCGCCGCCACCAACCGTCTCGCAACCAACGACGTGGATTGACAAATATTGGATCACATAAAGGATAAAAACGACCTAAACGGCGCACCCTATTGACTAAATGCACTTCTTCAAATAAAGGCAAAGGGGCATGCCCACCTGCTTTGGTGTATATCTGCCGCAACACAAAAAGTCCCTGATCCCCATATGGAACACCAAAGCGACAGCGCAACGAGATCGCAGGCTCCAGAAGAAATGCCGGCCACGCACGCGGCACATCAAAACGAAAACGGAAATAACCACCAACAGCCCCTTTCTCAATCACGCGAAATATGGCAGACAAAGGATCAACCGATAAACGGGCATCGGCATGTAAAAACCATAATATATCACCGCGCGCCACCGCTGCACCCGCCAACAATTGACGTCCCCGGCAAGGTTCGCTTACCAACCGGGAAACCTGATTAATATTACAAATCTTTTGACATTGGTCGCTAGATGCACCATCCACAACAATAATTTCCAACGGCGTTTGAGGCATCCTCCGTAACTGTTCAAGTAAAAGCGTTAATTCCGCTTCATCTCGATAGCAAGGGATAATAACGCTACAACTGTGCATTGGCTATTTTCTTTGCAGCGGCAATGTCACATACCAACTGATGTAAGGCGCGTCGCGCTGGCCGATGATCCCTCGCCAGCTGTGTAGTCAACCGCATAAAATCATCCAATTCATCAACATCAGAATCCTCCTCCAGGATACAGACTGAATGTCCTGCCGCTTGACAAGCATCCGCCAGGGCCATCGCCAGTTTATCAGTACTCCACGGCAAATCAGACAGTTCCGGCCACTCGCAGCAACTCGACATGAGCACGACGCCGCCATCGATTGCTGGTTTTAATACCGTATCATATTGTTGCAACCTTTCCCTGGCAATGGAATAGTCAGTCAAACCAAGGTTGGGCGCATCACTGCCGATATATACCAGTTGATTGATCCCCTGACGGCGGAGCGCCAGATCCAGCGCATTTAAGCGTTGTCCTAAATTACCAGATACTTGCGGTATAACCAATGTCTGAGGTTGAAAAGGCGGTAATAAAGTAATTGCCCAATCATAATCATTCCGGCTTGCTGGCGCGATGATTACCGGGCCAGGCCAGCTGCCAGCGTCCTCCACCGCACAAACAAGTAATGCTTCGGCGACACGCTGTGCTGTCTCAACGCCTAAATGTCTGGCCAGTCTTTGTTTGCCATGACCCAGGGACGGCCGTTTGCAAAGCAAAACCAAAGCCGGTACTTCAGCCATACCGATTACCATTAAACAATTTTAAATACACAGTAACAACTTTTTATTTTTTCAGACAAAAATATATCGCATTAATTCCCGCCAAACAAAACATTGGTCTCTTAGTCGTCAATAAATATGATTCCTTACAACCTATGCACTTTTGCAGAATCATGTGCAACATCACCAGAATCCAACCCTGCAATCTCGTAAAAAATAGCCAAATCAAGAAGATCAACTGGAAACATATGTACTTCATCTCAATACAGCACTATAGCAGATCACTATATTTTTCTAAAAGAAGTAAAATAATTTGCAGGAACAGGTAGCTGTTAATATAAACATGGTGCTGGCGGGTATGTATAGTTGGTCGATCGCCACAAAACCGGCCTAATCAGGCAGTCTACTCACGGAACCCAACCATTCCATTATCATCGCGATACAAGGTTGACCAACACAGTCTATCCGACGTATTTTAAATCGACTATAATCGTTCGAATGCACCGCGCGTTGGCGCGGAAGTATTCCGCTCATCACACAGGAAATCATTAATTAAACCGACGCGAACATCCCCTGTACCAACGAGCGGAACGAGTGGCTGCGCCTCGTTCACTTGCGCTCGCAGCAACAACTCATCAGTAAGTGCAACCTCCAGAGAAACGTCGCCGAGACCTGCTATAGCGGGTATGGGACGGTTGATCCATGCATTTCCACCGAGCACAAACGCGCCTGGGTTCCCTAGCTTACTTTCAGTGGCGCCAAAGAATACATTGTTTGCGATGTAGTTGTTGGCGGGCGGCTCCACCCCCGGCAGCACCGCGGCGATACTGATCGCTTCCTCATGCGTGCCGGCGACTGAATTGTGAAACACATGAACCGACTCGTAGGTGCTCTGCGACGTAGGTATCGACCACCATCCGATTCCAACACCCGCAATTACGACGTTATTCGTCAGAAGCATATGTTTGGTGGCAGCATTCGGCAACCCCCACACATCATAATCCTCCAGACCAAGAAGTATCCCCGTACCCGCTCTGCCACCCAGTCCGCGATAAATGCGCACATAGTTGCGCGCTATGCGCACGTTAAAGGAGTTGTCGGCGTAGATGCCGGCATTCCATGTATTAACGATGCTGTTGTCCTCAACAACGACATTGGAACCATACCATACGCCAATACCCTCACCCCAGCAATCACGGACACGATTAGCACGGATTACAACGTCGTCGGTCCAAGGGTTTGACCGGTTGTGAATGTCCGGCATCGTGCCGACACAAGTAGGCCAACCACCATCCGGAAAATTTGTATTATTTTCGTTGACCAGTGCAATATCATGAAAATCGTTATTTTCGATGCGGATCTGCCGGCCACTAAAGCGCGCAGCCGAAGACGCTACGTGATGAATATGCGTACCACGAATTGTTAAGTCGACAACAGGTGTGTCGCTTGCAATTCCCATGCAGCCAAAGACAAAACAGTTCCGCACCTCGAGTCCCTCGATCACGACATGCGACGCCGAATCCATAAAAATCACGGCAGAATTTGCATCTTGTATACTAGAACCGTCAAAAACAGGTTTTTCACCGTCAGCCGCACGAATATGCAGCGGCACATCTTTCGAACCCACTGCATGAAACATCGGCTGGACGGGATAAACGCCGCCCCGAACAATGACTGTCCCGCCATTGGGTAAAAGACTTGCCGCTTTTCTCAAGGTAGCGAACGGTGCATTCCGTGTGCCGGACGCGGCATCATTACCGTTAGGTGCAACATACAACCGGTTTTCCGGGATGTCAATCGGCGGTAATCCCGAGCAACCCCCGCCAGAGGCTTCTAAGACGGTGGTTATAATGCCCTTGCCGCCATCACTTCTGGCGTAGCCACTTGAGAAAAAGACTGCCAACGCAACACATAGTAACAGCACATTTATTCGTTTCATTTTTAGCAACATTGGCTCTCTCATCATTGTAAAATAGGCAATCAAAAGATAGTCTGGTAAACAATATATCGAGCCCAACGGTGTTCCAAAAACGGGCATAACGTTGCAGAATCGGGAAATTTGACAGACTTTGCAAAATATCTTTTTAAAAGTATTGCCTATTCCGCATTATTCTAAGATCAAAGCAACAGTGGAATAAGAGAGATCACGCCTCTTTTATATGGGACATCTGACCTAATTTTATTGCCCTAAGACAGGACATTTATCCTATTTGAGCCTGCAAGCAATTTACATTTGTTTCTACATGCCGGGACATTGGTTCAGCACTTTTGAACCCAAAATATACACAAAACCCTGGGAGCTGCAATTGAGTATAGCCGTCATCAGTGAAACAGCAGGGAAAAACTTCCGAAACAGGCTAAAGCTTTCACCACCGATCACTCAGGATGCGGGCGTTATAGGTGACACATCAGGAATTCGCCTTGACCGGCGCACGATGCAGCACGCCATATTTGGGCGGAAAGAACAATTTGGTAGACCTGCTTAAGGTACAAAGATAATACTTAGCAGCGAGTTAATATGATTGTAGTGTCGCTAGGCGCAGGTCATTTCGACGCGTGAAGATCGACCCATTTATCGCTGCCAAACCGCTTCTGACGTTAACGGCGCAGATCATGACCGGGTGAGCGTAATCGGCTAAAACTGTTCAAATGCGCCACGTGTTGGAACAGACGCATCCCGTTCGCCGCAAAGGAAGTCATCGATCTGACCTGCGCCTGCTTTACCTTTGCCGACGAGTGGCGCAAGCGGCTGCGCTTCGTTTACTTGTGCTTGCTGCAGCAATTCTTCAGTAAAGGCAACTTCCAAGGAGACGTCAGTGGAACCAGCTGAGACAGGTACCGGACGGTTTAACCATGCATTGCCAGCAATCGTGGACGCACCTGGATTTCCGAGATTGCTCACAATGGTACTTAAAAACACGTTATTCATAATAAAATTATTAGCGGGCGGTTTTACATTCGCAGCCACTTCAGAGAAGCGAATCGCCGAACCCCGTGTTGCGGCAATGGAATTGTGAAATACATGCAACGATTCGTAAGTACTCTGAGATGTGGGCATCGACCACCAGCCGATACCCGTTCCCGCTATCACGACGTTATTCGCCACCAGAATATTACTGGTGCGAACATTTGGCAGCCCCCACATCGCATAATCCTCCAGACCGAGGAGTATACCCGTACCCGCTTCACCGTTTCTGTCTCGAGACATCCGCACATAATTCCGCGCAATTCGCGTATTAAAAGAATTATCGGTATAGATACCGGCATTCCATGCATTAACTATGCTGTTGTCCTCGACAGTGACATTAGAGCCGTACCACACGCCAATGCCTTCACCCCAGCAATCATGGATACGATTGGCGCGGATAACAACGTCGTCCGTCCAAGGGTTTGCCAGATTTAAACTATCCGGTATCGTGCCGACGCATGTGGGCCAACCACCGTTGGGAAAGTTCGTGTTGTTTTCGTTAATCAGTGCAACATCATGAATCTCGTTGTCTTCGATGCGAATCTGCCGGCCAGAAAATCGCGCCGCAGAAGCCGCCACGTGGTGAATATGGTTCCCACGGATCGTCAAATCGAGGACAGGCGTATCGCTGGCGATTCCTTCACAGCCAAAGACCAGACAGTTCCGTATTTCAAGGCCCTCAATCACGACATGGGATGCTGATTCCATATATATCACGGCGACTGATTCGACATCCAGATCTGAACCGTCGAAGATCGGCTGCTCGCCGTCAGCCGCCCGGATATGCAACGGAACCTCCGCCGAACCCGATGCAACAAACCCTGGCTGGCTGGGGTAAACACCCCCCCGAACAATAACTGTCCCACCCTTGGATAAAAGGCTTGCAGCTCTCGCCAAGGTCGCAAGGGGGGCATTTGCCGTGCCTTGCGCAGCATCGTTACCGTTTGGTGCTACATATAATCCGGTGCCCGAGCTGACAATCGGCGGTAATTCCGGACAACCCGCATCAGATGCTTCTAAAACAGTGTCCATTACCCCCTTGCCACCAGCGCTTATGGCATGACCACTTAATAGAAATGCTGTTAACACAACGCTTATAAACAGTGCACCCAGTAACTTTGATTTTTGCAAAATAAATTTCCTTATTGAGAAAGTCACTGATATCTTATAAATTTTTTGTTAGAAGCAGTGCTTCTTTTTTTAAAAAATACTCGGTCCCCCAGTTCCAGTCAATCAATCAATATCCTCAGCGGGGATAACGAATAAACCACCCGGTTTTCAGTAAACGATCCATCTTATTACATCTAATTAAACGCAAAATAAAAATGGAACAAAATTATTACCGTAGACATGGAAGATGTACTTTGAATAGCCTATGCAGAGTAGGTAAGTAAATTACATAGGCGTTCGAACTGACCACGAATGACGGTGATTATTCGGGGTATTACGTTTTTGAGCATAGACACAGAACAAAAACCGGACGGTGGACGGTGTGTTTGCTGAACTGCATAATTTGACCCATTGCTCTCAGGCTTGCACGAATATCACCGTAGAAGCAGATTCATTCCGCCATATGTCAAGCCTGTCATGTCTGCGGTGCCCGCGGATCGAATAAGCAGGCTTCTGCCCAGCTTTTCATTGAACGAATGGTTCAAACATCAAACGCTAGTTTTATTAGTATTGCTGAGCACAGCCAAGTTTTTTCGTCTTTTTGTTTATTCTTGTGTCGCTACCTTCACAAAATTTGCCAGTGCAGTGGAAATATTCTCTAAATTTTGCTCGACACCTTGTAAATCGTGCCGTTCCGCCAAAAATGAAATATCATTATAGGTAATATGCGTCTGGCCATACTGATCTTCCCAGACGAGAAATTTTTGCGGCAAATCCACACCGATACGCTGTTGATTCTGCATGAGCGGGGTGCCAGCATTCGGATTGCCGAATATCAGCAATGTTGTTGCGCTTAAATGAGCAAATTCATGCTGACCATCCGACAGAAAGTCGATAACAAATGGAACTCGAAACCCTCGATCTGCCAGCGCTTCTATGGCATTTCTTAGATTTTCAACAGTTTGCTCAACTGAAAAAGGACTGTCAACAGTGATTAATCCATTATTTACATCGCCAAATTGTCTAACGGATTTCGCAATTTTTTCCAAATGGTGGTCATGTAACTGCAGTCGATGGCGGTCGATCAAATAGCCCGGGCCGTTGTAAAAAAAATTGATTGTTCCGTCACCATCCTCCCAAACAAGAATTTTCAGCGGCAAATCGATAGCCAATGTTTGTTTATCATGTATTAACTTGTTTTCCTGCCGTCTATCACTGAACAAGATGAGCTGTGTAGGCCTAAGATCCATTCCAACGCTTGCCGCGCCAGCTGCATGATCAACAACGCCGATAATATCGAATTCTTGCTGTTCCAGAATATGCCGTATGTTACTTATGGCTTCGGATACAGACGCTGATTCTTTAATCAGGTCTTCTTCATCAAAAGGCTTCTGATTATTCGCTGAAACAGCGGTAATCCAGCCTAACATGAGCCAAACTGTAATGAGAACAACCGATTTACCTTTAACCATACCCGCCTCCCTTTAATTTACATTGAAAAAAAGACAATTGATGCAATCCACTGAAAAAATAGTTGCAATCAGAAAAATAACACAAAGGCACGCTAGAAACCAAGGATTGCCGTCAAACTATATATATTAGCCAAGACACACAGGGCGCATTATTTAAAGCCATTTCTTTCTTTTGAAATAGACAATTAATACAATGGGAATGGTAATGAATGCGATCCAAAGTGCCGGGTATGCCCACTTCCACTTTAATTCGGGCATGTGTTCAAAATTCATTCCGTATATGCCAGTCAGAAAAGTCAATGGGATAAAAATCGATGCAAATACGGTCAGCACCTTCATGACCTCATTCAACCTGTTGCTTGTATTAGATACGTAGATATCCAATAAATTGGACAAGATGTCCCTATATGATTCAATGAGTTCAATTACGCGTATTGTGTGATCAGACACATCCCTGAAATATATTTGCGTACTCTCCCTGATCAAACCAGATTCACTACGCAGCAGTTCAGCTATTAGTTCCCTCACAGGAGACAAATACCTTCTAATTGTGATTAATTCACGTTTAACTTTTTGAATTGCATTCAACGTATCCCGTGTCGGTTCGGCTAATAAGCTATCTTCTAGTGAAGTAATTGTTTCATCCAACCTGTCCATCAAAATAAAATTCTGATCAACAATTGTATCTAGAACAACATATGCGAGGTAATCTGTTCCTAGACTCCTGAAACGCCCATTGCTGGTGCTTATCCGCTGCACAATAGCGCTAAGAAGATCATCCGTTTTCTCTTTAAATGTGAATACAAAATTATCAAGGATCAAAAGACTTATTTGCTCATAGACAATAGAAAATTGTGTACTTTCCGATTGACAACTTTTTAGCACCAAAAATAAATAGTCGTCATATTCTTCGAACTTCGGCCGTTGATTAGTATTGAGAATATCTTCTAAGACAAGCGGATGTATAGCAAATATTTTGCCAATTTCGCCAACTATTTTAACGTTCGCCAGCCCCTCAATAATCACCCATGTAATGGTTTCTCGATGTTTATAATCAAGTATTTCGTCTAATGAATGGATTTGCTTCTCTTCAAAACTTTCCCTGCTATAGTCAATCAATGAGATCTTGGTTTTCGATTCCAGAATATCGCCAACATGTACAAGCGAGCCAGGCGGCAAACCGGCTTTATCCGAAATTTTCACAATAGACGCTTGCATCTAGACTTACCAAAAATATTTACACAGTAGATTACCTGCATGCGCCTGCCTCATTGCTGCGGAACCAGACGGGGCCTGCGTTGGTCATCGACCGCCACGTAAGTGAGTACGGCCTCGGTTACCTTAATGCATACCTCAACACGACCCTCGCGCGCGCGCCGCTGTGCAAACACCGCCACATCGACAGTCATTGACGTATGCCCGACTTTAATAATCTCGGCGTAGAAACTAACCAGATCACCTACAAACACCGGTTGTTTAAATATAAAGGAATTGACGGCCACAGTTACCACTCGGCCCTGGGCACGCCGAATCGACGGGAGGCTCCCGGCAATATCAACCTGTGCCATAATCCATCCGCCGAAAATGTCGCCCGAAAAATTCGTATCAGATGGCATAGCGACCAGCCGCAAAACCGGCTCACGTCCTTCTGGCAACGATACATGCAGTGTTGCATGATCATCCATTGTCATTATAACTTGATATCATCCATATCCGTTTTTCCAATGGTCGATGCGATTAATGCCCCTCATAAAGCTCCTCCACCTCCGTCTTATAGTGTTCCAGAATCTTTCCTCGCCGTAGTTTCAAGGTCGGCGTTAACATTTCATTCTCGACAGCCCATGGTTCAGTCAACCATGCAACACGACGTATCCTTGCATAACCAGGAAATTCACGCGTTTGACTGGTAATTCTTGCCAATAAAATTTCTTCTATTTTTTCCCGATTCGCATGATTAAGCAGATCTGGGTCAAGCTTGTGCTGCTTGGCGACTTTTTCCCATTTATCGCCGTTTAAAATCACCAGTACACTCAAATATGAACGCCCTTCACCAATCAACATAACCTGCTCAAACAATGGATCCCGCATGATCGCCACTTCCATATCAGCGGGTGGAACTTTCTCGCCTGTCGACAATACAATAATCTCTTTTAGACGCCCGGTGATCGTAATTCGACCTTCTTCATCAATCGATGCGATGTCTCCGGAATTAAGCCAGCCATCTGCAGAAATTACTGATCGGGTGGCTTCCGGATTATTCCAGTATCCTTGCATGACGTTGGGGCCGCGTATCAATAACGCATTATTTTCACCCAGCTTAACCTCCACACCAGGAATACATGGACCCGCACTGGTTGGTAAGTTATTGTCTTCCCTGTTAGCGCAAACCACCGGACTGCTTTCAGTCATACCGTAACCCTGCAGTATTGGCAATCCCAGGCCGATAAATATCCGTGAGACTTCAGCCGGTAATGCGGCGCCCCCACTCATTGCAAGCCGTAAGCGGCCACCCAGTTTCTGCAAAACTTTATCAGCGACCAACTTGTTCAACAACGGCCAAAAGAGATGTGTAAGTCGCCAGGAATCCCGCCCCTGTTGATATTCAAACCGGCTATAACCCACCGTCACGGCAAAATTAAACAGCCATTTGCTGAATTCCGGTCCATCGGCAAGTTTGGCGCGAATACCTGCATAAACTCTTTCATAAATGCGTGGTACAGAAATAAGAATTGTTGGACGCAGCGTCAGCAAATCTTCCTGCAAATCCTGAATAGAACGCGCATAGGCAATCGTTGCGCCACCCATCATTGGCACGTAGTAGCCGGCGGTACGTTCAAACGTATGCGACAATGGCAAAAAGGAAAGCAGCAGGTCTTCATGCGTTACCGGGATAACCTGCAAACAGCTATAGGCGTTGGTCAGGATATTGTGGTGGCTTAGCATCACCCCTTTTGGCTTGCCTGTTGTTCCAGAGGTATAAATGATCGTAGCCAAGCTATTTGGATCATTGTTTAAATGCTGGACCTGAAAACCATCCATCTGCGCTGGCAGCCAGTCAACTAACGAAATAACGGGGTCGTTGTTTAATGAATGGTTGACGGAACCGCCATGCTGCTGGTTAATAATGACGACACGTTGTAACGCTTGTTCATTCTGGCACGCTTCACTCAGTTTCGGCCATTGCTCTGAATTTTCCAGCAGCAATATCTTAACACCGGCGTCAGACAACATATAAGCAACGTTCTCAGCACGGTCTTCCACATAAAACGGCACCACAACAATTCCTAATCCCAGCGCAGCCTGTTCAAACATGACCCATTCCGGGCAGTTTTTCACCATGATGGCAACCCGGTCACCACGGACCAGTGACTCTCTGGCAAGTGCGGCCTGCCAGCGGGAAATAGCCTGACTCATTTGTTCCCATGTATAGCTGCGCCATTCTCCCTTTGAAACATCATAATCGCGATAAGCGATATTCTTTGGCGAAACACGTGTCCGCTCACGAAACAAACCATCCAATGTATTGGCCTGCTCAACTTCGATAATACCTGCTATATCCTCATATTTGCTTTCCATATTGTCTGTGTCCCATCAGTCTTCTTTCTTCGGCGTCTGATCAGTAAATAGATCAGAGGAGGCTATTTCACTCAGCTTTTCTGAATCAAAAATATTGGCAGCGCCAACATCGTAATCTGCTTCTGCTGTGGTATGTTGTGCTTCATTATCTGTTTTACCAAAATCCGGCGAAAAATCATCAACCATGATGACACTATGCCGCAGAGAGTGCATTCTGTTTATTGATTCGGCCTCATCGGCAGTAATAATATTCTTAGCCAGCGCCTCAGAAATTTTTTTATCATCACGTTCAGAAATTTGACCTGCTTTGACTGCGCGCCGTATCTTGGCCTCTATTCCTTCACACGCAACAGCGCATTGCAATGCCTGTTCAAGATCGACCAGCGGCTCGTTTTCTGCTGCCGGGAGATAAATACCAGCCGTCAATCGATCGCGCGCCTCTCCCGGTTCCAGCATTAATCTCGCAATCTCATGCGCCAATGCATCGGACGGCGGCGAATAAGGTTTGCCCAGTGGGAACACCAGAAAACGCAACAGCCATGACATGAATCTGTTTGCAGGAAAGTTGCTCAAAAATTCATCAAATGTCTGCTGTATCCGATAAATAGCATCTTGCATTGACCAATGTAAAAGCGGCAAATCAGCCCTCGGACGATTATCCGCCTCAAATCGCTTTAATGTTGCCGAACATAAATAAAGCAAACTAAGAATATCACCCAGCCTGGCCGAAAGCCGCTCTCTGCGCTTCAGTGAACCGCCTAATTTCAACAAAGAAATATCAGAGATCAGTGCAAATGACGTGGAAAACCGCGTCAACTGCTGATAATAGTGCGCTGTATCAGGCAATACGTTTTCGGGGATACTGCGCTTCATATGTTTACCGAACAATCCCTGCACCAAGCTGTAAAAAAAATTGCGCACACTAAAAACAATATGCCCCATCAACGCTTGATCAAATGCTTTTGACGCGCGGGACTTGTCGGGATCATTTGCCGCATTGATTTCGTCAAGGACGTATGGATGACACCGTATCGCGCCTTGACCAAAAATAATCATGGTGCGCGTGAGAATATTAGCACCCTCAACCGTTATGCTGACAGGCATTTGCTGGTAAGTACGGCCCAGATAATTTTTTGGTCCAATGCAGATTCCTTTGCCGCCATGAATATCCATAGCATCGTTAATCGCCAGGCGTGCCCGCTCGGTTAAATGATATTTAACGATTGCGGAAATAACGGATGGCTTCTCACCCAGATCTACCGCAAAAGCCGTCAAGACCCGTGCTGCATCCATCATGTAGGTATTGCCGCCTATGCGCGCCAACGCTTCTTCTATACCTTCAAAATAACCAATAGGCATATTAAATTGCACCCGCACCCTGCCATATGCGCCACTGGTGTATGCAGCCAGTTTAGCAGTGCCAACACTGGTGGCAGGTAAAGAAATTGAACGGCCGGCCGCGAGACAGTTCATTAGCATGCGCCAACCCTGACCAACCCCTTCTTGCCCGCCAATCAACCATTCCATCGGGATGAATACATCCTTGCCGGAATTCGGGCCATTCTGGAATACCCCATTCAGTGGAAAATGACGACGGCCTATTTCTACACCCGGTGTATCGGTGGGAATCAATGCCAGTGTTATGCCAAGATCTTCCTCTCCACCCAACAGTTTGTCCGGGTCATAAAGCTTGAATGCAAGTCCAAGCAATGTCGCAACCGGCCCCAACGTAATATAGCGTTTCTCCCAGGTTACACGCATTCCTAAAACATCCGGCTTGCCATTGTATTCACTACGGCAAACGATACCGTAATCAGGTATTGCACCGGCATCTGACCCGGCGTCCGGTGATGTCAAGCCAAAACATGGCACGTCAATTCCTTTTGCCAAACGTGGCAGATAGTATTTTTTCTGTTCTTCCGTACCGTAATGCAGGAGCAACTCCGCGGGTCCTAATGAATTCGGCACCATTACGGTTACAGCGGCGGTACCACTGCGCGACCCGATTTTCATCACGACTTCAGAATGCGCCAGTGCTGAAAAGCCATACCCCCCGTATTCTTTCGGAATAATCAGTCCAAAAAAACCGTTATCCTTGATGAATTGCCAGACTTCAGGCGGCAGATCGTGCAACTTATGGGTAATTTTCCATTCGTCTAACATCGCGCACAATTGTTCAACAGGTCCCGCAAGAAATGCTTTTTCTTCTTCACTGAGATCTTGCTTGGGATAAGCCAGCAGCTTGTTCCAATCTGGTTTGCCACTGAATAAATCACCATCCCACCATACCGTACCCGCGTCCAGCGCTTCCTGTTCGGTCTGCGAAATTTTCGGGAGCATTTTACGAAAAATTTTGAGAATCTGATTGGATACTATAAAGCGGCGTAAAAAAGGAACCAGCAGAATCAGAGCTACAATAGCAATCAGCGACAAAAGAACATAAAACAGGAACATAATAATTTCCTCTTGCAGATTAAAACTGATCCAAAATCATACAACTGTGAGCTGCCGTGCAGGAACTGAATCAGACGTGTAGAATTCACCATCTATCCGGTTTTACCCGGATTGATAGCAAATCTACATGATTATTACCAAAACCCATACCCTAATAAGGCAGTTTTATAAATTCACTGTTGTGAAATTTATACACCCAAACAAATAATGTGCTTTCTTTTAAGCCAATTTTAATTTCCACCATTCATTTACAACAGGAATTTTTTCATGCCAAACGACACCCTGGCACTTGCCCAGACACTGATTGCCCGCCGTTCACTGACGCCCGATGATGATGGTTGCCAGGAAATCTTGATAGACCGATTAGCAAAACTCGGGTTTATCATCGAAAAAATGCGCTTTGGGGAAGTCGCCAATCTCTGGGCAAGGCGCGGAAACACATCACCCGTTATCTGCTTTGCTGGTCATACCGACGTTGTGCCGACTGGTCCGCTTGAGCAATGGCACAGTGACCCGTTCACGCCAACCGTCCATGAAGGCAGGCTTTACGGACGGGGTGCTGCAGACATGAAAACCTCTTTAGCAGCATTTGTTACCGCAATTGAGAAATTTGTTACCGGAAATGAGAATCATAAGGGTTCCATTGCGTTGTTGATCACGTCAGATGAAGAAGGTCCCGCAGTAGATGGAACCGTCAAGGTTGTCGAAACGTTGAAAGCACGCGGTGAATTATTAGATTACTGCATTGTTGGCGAACCCACTTGCACGGAACAACTGGGTGATACGATCAAAAACGGACGGCGCGGTTCTTTATCCGGCAACCTGACCATTAAAGGAATACAAGGGCATATTGCCTATCCCCATTTGGCTAATAACCCGATACACCTGGCCGCCCCCGCTATTGCCGAACTCGCGCAAACTGAATGGGACCAGGGCAATACGTATTTCCCACCTACCACCTGGCATATTTCCAATATTCATGGCGGAACCGGTGCGACCAACGTGATTCCCGGCAAGATAAATCTGTTATTCAACTTCCGCTTCTCAACAGCCAGCACGGTGGCGTCACTACAAAACCGCGTATATGAAATCCTTAATCGACATAAACTTGATTACGATCTAGCGTGGGAACTCGCTGGCAAACCCTTCCTCACACCGCAAGCTGAACTGGCGAATGCCATGCGTGACGCAATCCGGGAAGTGACAAAAATCGAACCCCATCTTTCCACTTCCGGCGGCACATCAGACGGACGCTTCATTGCGGAAATCTGCGCTCAAGTCATAGAATTTGGTCCATGCAACGCCACCATTCACAAACTTAACGAGAACATTGAAGTGAAAGAGGTTGAACCATTGTCGGAAATTTACCGGTTAGCAATGGAAAATCTGTTGCTGAAATAAATATATTGTCTGACATTAAAGGATTATAAGCTAAATATACGAAGCAGAGACTTGCATAATTCTTCAAGCAACGGTTGGATTATTTAACTGCGCTATACAGCGTCATCGTGCCAAAAACAGTATTAAAGGACTGTTGTTGCACGACCTTGGCAAATCCTGCCTGCTTAAATAGCTCAACCAGTTTCCCTGACACGTTGTCCTGGGTATTCTTAAAGCCATCAACAAGCTGCACAGGAATAAACAGCCCACGCATTAACAAGCTGCTTGCTTGACCCCAGTCCGCCACATGAAGTTCACCCTGTGGTTTGAGTGTCCGATATACCTCGTTTGCGGTGCTTTTCTTATTATCCCATGTAAGATGATGAAAAAATAAACTTGACACGATCCGGTCAAATGATGCATCAGGATAAGGTAATTTTTCGGCAAATGCATGATCGAACTGTATCGTAACATCTGCCTGATTCGCCTTGCGTTGTGCAATCGATAATATCCTCTCATCGCAATCAACCCCAGTAACATTAACTGCTGGGAAGCATTGCTTGATCAGGATTGTCAACGTGCCGGTTCCACAGGCGAGATCAAGGATATGGTGTCCGGTATCAATTTGCGCTTGTTGAATGAGTTGCTTGCTAATCATTCCTGTTTGGGTAACCGCATCTACAACAACATCATAATAAGGCGTTAACCAGTGAAACCCTAATGCCGGCACATATTCACGATCTGGCGGTGTTATTTTCATACGCACTTAACCATTTTTTATTCGTTCCGATATTACATTATTGCCCGCCACCATCTTGTCAATATCTCGCATAAGGCTATGGTTAATAATGAGCACCATAATGACAGAACAGGCAGTTATTGCCAACAATGAAAGTGAAGAAGCACAATCCGGAATCGTTCTCAAGGAAATCAAGCAGGTCATCTATGATAGCCGCACCGAACAGGTTTATAAAATCTGGCTGCTTAATTTATTCATGAATATCATGACGCTTGGCATTTACAGCTTTTGGGGGAAAACGCGGCTTCGACAATATATTGTCGGCTCATTTTCGTTGCATGGCGATCGATTCGAATACACGGGAACCGGCAAAGAGCTATTCTTCGGTTTCCTGAAAGCCGTAACGGTGCTTCTTGGAATTTATGCACCGTTTATGATTGCTACGCTCAATGCACCAGACGCGGCGTGGCCTGCGTTATTTTTAATCACCGTTATTTATGTGATCCCAGTTGCATTATATTCCGCCCTGCGCTATCGCCTAAGTCGTCTGGATTGGCGAGGCATTCGTTTTCGCTTAACAGGATCGTCGCTGAATTATGCCAATCTCTATATTTGGCGAGGGGTGTTAGACATTATTTCACTGGGAATTCTACTGCCATATTCCGATATAAAAAAGTATCGGCACAAAGTTGAAAATTCATCTTATGGCGACATTCCGTTCAGCTTCGAAGGCCATGGCAAGAATCTTATGAACATTCATCTCGCAACCTATGCGATTGCTATCGGCTTACTCTTCATGATGTTATTAGGCCTGCAATTAATAGCGGTTTCTTTTCCGTACACGGATTTTTCAATGGCGCCGCAAGGTATTTCTGCACTGGCCGTGCAAAGTATGCCTGAAGAAAATTCTTTACCGTTACTTTCAGAAAAGTCTGTTTTTATCACTGCTGTCACATTTATTCTTCTACCTTTCTTACTATTCCCATTGGTACGCTTAATGTACAAAACTGCACTGATCCACGAAATGATCAATCACTCACATGTCGCCGGAATCGGCTTCAGAAGTACCGTTACAACCCTGGCATTAGTCAAACTTAAACTTGGCAATTTTTTTATTATTATCGGCACGCTTGGAATAGGTGCGCCTTATATTATGCAACGAAATTTACGCTTCTTCGCCAACCATATGCAAATTAAAGGAGATCCAGAAACATCCAAAATTAGACAAATTACCGACCAGAAGCCTGCCGATGCCGAAGGCCTTCACGAAACCCTGAATCTCGATGCCGATTTGATTTAACGATGTTGAGCTCTTTTGAAGCCAAGTTTTATGACGGAGAGACAGCCAGGCCGCGTCAGGTTATCGTCGAACTGTCTTGCGCATGTCTTCACATCAAAGCACAAGACAAATCGCTGCAGCAAAACTGGCCGTACAACGACATAAAAATACTGGCGCAGCCCGTACCGCCTCTGCCAGCCAGGTTAACTGCCAAAGGAAACCCGAACGCCCGGCTTTACATCGAACCAGGATACTGGCGCCAAGTAAGAACAAAACTTCCAAAAAATGCTCTTCCGATTATCACCTTATCAACGAATTGGAATTACTTGATCGTCTATGCGGGATTGTCTGTTTTTGTTATTTTGGGAACCGTTTTTTTTGGCCACAAATTGCTTGATTACGCCAGCCACACGATCCCGCAAATCGCGGAAGAAAAAATCGGGCAACTGGCCATTCAATCATTATTAACAAACCCGGAATGCGTTGAACCACAAGGGCGAGCATCACTTGAAAAAATGGCCCAAAAGCTTCAGCAGGGAATGGCACGTGACATCGATATAAAAGTCCGCGTGATTTCTGATGATGAGACGCTTAATGCATTTGCCACCCCGGGTGGATATTTGGTGATTTTTAGTGGCGTTCTGAAGAAAGCAGATTCCGCAAACGAAGTTGCCGGCGTACTGGCACATGAAATGGCGCATATCGAAATGAATCATCCGATGAAATCACTGGTCCGCAATCTGGGTGTTTCTTTGACGTTGCAAATGATGGCTGGCAATCGCGATACAATCAGCGAAATTGCAAAATTCGCCGGGATATTCCGGCAACTTCATTACAGCCGTCAAGACGAACTTGAAGCCGATTTCGTTGGCCAACGTCTCCTCAGAAAAGCCAGGATCGACCCTTCCGGCCTAAAGCTATTTTTTGAGCGCCTCAACAAAGCAGACGCAGCAAATAATAATAACAACGATGAGCCAGCGTTTCCTGTAATTCTGTCTTATTTCTCAACCCATCCACATACACAAGTACGCATTGACAAGCTTGAACCCGGCAAAACAAACGCCAGTGCTCATGAAAAAGCGCTTAACGAAGCAGAATGGCACGCCTTAAAAAATATTTGCGCACAAAAGGCGGATCCAGATTAATCCCGGGAATCAGCTTAAAAGCAATGACGCGCTGGCCTAAAATGACCGGATGCTGCCCGAAAATTAATAATAGTTCTTAGATTGCGCGGCACATACACGTTACAATATGATTAAAATAACTGACCTGTTGCACACAACATCCTGTTAAGCAAATGAAAATACAGCAAGACAATTTGTCGTTGTATGTGCAGGTCCATGGGCCGTCAGTCACCGAATCCATCGTGATCAGTCATTTTTAATGAAAGCGGGCAAAAATGGTGTCGCTAAAAAATACCCACGTCTACTTTCACTTTGCTTTGTTGCCTGTTCTATTGATGTTTTCTACCCAGATACATGGACAGCCGCTTGATGTAGCAAATCTGACTAACGAACCGGTCAAATTAACAGACAAACTTCGCTTTGCATCTTCACTAGCCTGCCCTAAGGCAAATTTCGAAACAATTATTGCATGTGATTCACTCAAATTTGCAAAACAGGATAGCATCAATCTCGGTTTTTTGAATGAGAAATACTGGTTTGCATTTTCTCTTGAGAATTCGGCCAGTGTCGAGAAACGAGTATATATTGAAATTGCGTATGCGTTACTCGACAGAGTACATCTTAAGGGATTGGACCGGACCGGTGCAGTCAAATTCGATTACCGAACAGGCGATCTGCTGCCCTTTAACACGCGACCGGTTAAATATCCAACCTACGTGTTTCCTGTTCATATAGATGCAAATAACAGTATAGATTTTCGATTGTCAGTAGAAACAGGCTCTTCAATGCAGGTGCCAATTTATATCTGGCAGCCAGAAAACTTTATAGCATCTAAAAGTATAGAAATCCTGTTTTTTGGACTGTTTATCGGCGCTACGGTCATCATGGCGACATACAGCTTGCTTTTATTCTTATCCACACAGGAAAAAAGCTATCTTTTTCTCGCTGCTACTGTATTTTTTTATTCTTTGGTTCAAAGCGATTTAACCGGGATAAACTTTGCTTATTTATGGCCAAATGCACCCGACTGGAATGACAAGAGTCTGATTATTGTATCCAACTGCGCAATTATCTGCCTGTCGTTCTTCTCGTCAGAATTTTTACGCCTTAATGAACAAAGCGTTTACACGAATAATCTGTTAAGAATTTGCAACTTGGTCGCGGTAATATTGATGGCGCTCACCCCTTTTGCAACGTATCAACATTTAATTGTTGGGACTGCGGGCATTATTACTTTGATCCCAATTATCGCCTACGCCAAAGGTATCAATTTGTGGTTAACAGGTTATGTCCCTGCCCGTTATTTTGTATTAGCGTTCACATTATTTGTCCTGGCTACAAGCATTATTGTGCTGAATAAAGCGGGCATAATCGATAGCAATATTTTCACTGAGTATTTTATGAATGTGGGTGCCATGGCCGTCGTGTCCCTATTGACATTGGCCCTGGCTGACCAATTGAATCAAGAAAAACGTGCCAAAGAGCTCGCACAAAACGCGGCGATTGTGTCGTTGCGCAAATTTGAAAATATTTATAATAATTCTTCTGAGGGAATATTTCGACTCGATGCTCAAGGCCAGTTTTTATCCACCAATCCGGCGTTTCTAAAGATATCCAAGGCAGACTCTCTTAATCAGCTAAAAAACAGGTTTATGACAATTGACAGCATGTCTCTAAATTCCGCAAGCAATTTTCTGGAATCCGTCAAGCTGCAAAGACAGTTGAGAAAAGACGTGATCTTTCTAAAAGTCGATGGTGGTCAGTATTGGGCGGTTATAAACATGCGTGTCGTCGAGGACCTTACTGAAAAAAGCAGCTATATCGAAGGATCAATCATTGATATCACTGAATTAAAAGAGAACGAGCGCCAACTAAAATATCTAGCCAACTATGACCAACTAACTGGATTGATCAACCGCCATGCATTCCAGGAAAGACTGACGCGGTTGATCGAAAACGCGCGCCAGTATTTCCACGAACATTCTTTACTGTATATCGATTTGGATAGATTTAAACTGGTCAATGACACCTGCGGTCATATGGCGGGTGATGAATTACTCAAGCAATTGGGCGTAATCTTTACTCACAAAGTGCGTCAGCGTGATGCCACCGCGCGAATTGGCGGCGATGAATTTGCCATTCTGTTAGAAAATTGCGAAATTCAGAAAGCTACACAAGTTGGCGAAGAATTGAAACGTGAACTGAATAAATTTAAATTTAACTGGCAAGGCAAGCAGTTTGATGTCGGGGCAAGTATTGGCATCGTACCTATAAACCAGTATTCAGAAAGTGTTGTCAGTTTACTCAATCTGGCTGATTCGATGTGTTTGATGGCTAAAGAACAAGGCCGCAATCGAATAATCGCGCACGATGAGAATGCAGTTGAAGTCAATAAAAAAATCCGTGCAAAAAATTTGTTGGCGGCCATTCACGAAGCGATCGACGATAATGACTTCGTCCTCTTCAAACAATCAATCGTATCGCTTAAGGATAAAAACTTCAAAGGGTTTGAGGTGTTGTTGCGCCTGCAACTGAACAAAGAAATTGTAGGACCCGGCGTATTTATTCCCACTGCTGAGCGATACAACGTGATGAGCAAAATAGATCGCTGGGTCGTAAAGGAGTTTATATGTCAGCTCAGCAATAATTCGGAAATGTGCAATAACATTGATATGGCAACGCTAAACCTGAGCGGACAAACCCTATCTAACCCCGACTTCCTGCCATATCTACTCAAAATATTGGGAAAACATCCCGGAGCAAACAAAAAGCTGTGTTTCGAGCTCACCGAAAGTGCCGCATTAAACAATTTGTCTGAATCTTCAGGCCTTGTCATGAAAATGAAAGAGTTAGGCGTCAGATTTGCGGTAGACGATTTTGGCAGTGGTTACGCCTCTTACAATTACCTGACGCAATTGCCCGTAGACTTCGTCAAAATAGATGGTTCATTCAGTCTGGACATTCATAAAGACCCAGTGAATCTAGCTATTGTACGCTCGATAACCGAGATTTCCCACATGATGAAAATGCAGGTCATTGCAGAATTCGTCGAGTGCGAAGAGGAATTGGCTTGCTTAAAAGAGATCGGCGTGGACATGGTTCAAGGTTATCATATGGACAAACCATCACGGCTAGCCAACGCAGAGCCTATTCTGGCAAAGCTCAATAGTTATTCCGGCGCAACATGAACACACATATTTTCAAACGCATCACGAATTGTTTTTTTATTCATCTTGTATCAATAAATTGTTTCGTTTTCGCATGGGCTCTCCTTGCAGTTGTGGTCGGTGTGTGGCATTAATTAAACCATCTAACATTGATCTGTCGGCAACTGGCAGATGACCATCGTAGCTGTTGCGCCATGACAGTCATCCATGATTTTCTAATCAATTCTATCGATGATGCACTTTCGCAGGTGACTGCGCGCTATGATTTTCGGGTTTATAATTAGCGCCGGAACGACAAAGCATATTCCGGTTCTTGGCAATAACTAAACGGTCAGCGCCATCAGTCAATCCATCCAGATTAAAATCGAACACGCTGGACAAGCCCCACGTATGCGCATAATAATGCCAACCGGAAATGTCTTCGTTATTGACTCTGGAATCGATATTGCCATCTCCGGGACAATTGGGCGTAAAGCTCAACATCTGTTCAAGTTCCAACATAAGACTGTCGTAATTGACCTTTTCCTCTGAATCGGGCGGAAGCGCGCTGACATCGATTTGCGTGCCATCCTTATCAAGCGTGGGTACCGGTACATTTTCGTCAATATTAAAAAATTCCGTTACCAAATCAATTTCACAAAGATCATTTTGCTCGTTGTATATCCACGTGGTATTTTGCACTATTTTGTATAGGTTGTTACGAATAGCAGTCGAGAAGTCGGGAACAATAGTATAGGTATCCTGTCCCTGTGCAGTACGGAAAGCATTGACGTCGCAGCAACGCGGCAGGCCGCCTGCGGGAATTCCTTCAGTTACCGGGTCGTCGGCGCCCTCGCCCCACCAGACACCATTATTATCTTCACAGACACTTTTTGAAGGAGGAATCTGCGTGCAGGCAGTCTGTATCACACAAGGGCCATTCACACCGTTATTAGCTTGTAGATTCGGCCCTACTTGCGTGAAGTTGGTGCTACGCAGGCTGGCCTGATCCGGCTTGGTCAGATAAGGCAACATCGAAACCGAATCAATCGGCCGCGGGACAACCTTATGCGCATCGATACCGGCAATTTCTCCGAATAACGCAAATAAATCGGCGACATTGACCATGGCAGACACAATCCGGTCGGGGCTGTTAACCAACGGCCCCGCGACGATGAGGGGCACCCAGACGCCGGTCTGGTAAGCAGTACCTTTAGCACGTGATGCATCGAAAGGGAGTTTTACTACCGAACCCAAAGTACCGTTATCACCGACTACAATTACCATTGTATCGTTCTGCATGGGATCATAAATTAACGCTCTGTTTGCCGCCCGCGTAGCAACCCCGGTATCCACCAGCAGCCTTCCCACTTCGGTATCCATCGACTCGATCATTAAATTGGTAAGCGCGCGCTGGGCAACGAAGTTTCCACAATCCAGGTTTTCCACCAAGTCTATGCTTGTCTGCAATTCGTCCGCAGGTGGCTGCATCACCGGCGTATGGACGGATGCAAAAGAAACCGTCGCCATCCAAGGCTCCCCCGAATCATGTTTACCGATCCAATCGATGGCATCGTCGACGACGGCCTGGGCGCGATAACGGCGTGAACGGGGATCTTCCGGCGGCACTTGCTCGACATCACCACGCTCATGATTGATCATCAGCGGTGAAACATAGTGGCCACTTAGAATGGAAAAGTCGACATAATCCGGGCTCGGCGATTGACAACTTTTGCC
>BQJA01000015.1 GCA_021604405.1 Nitrosomonas sp.
GTGTTTGCGCTTTCTTTCAAGTATTGCTCACCGCTTTGATGTGATCAGTATGAGCGGCGAATTTTTTGTCAGTGAACTTAAATTCAGCGTGGTTGAAAATACCGGGCGGCGCCTGCTGCGGGTGATGATTATCAACCCGACTATGCAAGATAGCACCATATTTTGACAAATCCAGGACGACTTCTTTTTATAGAAAAGTTAAAGAGAGCAGTTGTTTAATAAATTTTTTAACCGACGTTCAAGCTTTTTATGTTGACGCGAGCGGACAGTGGTTGAATCGTTTTTCACTTTCTTTCGACACAAAACCCTTTTTTGGGCATCGTCAGTGTCCATACATAAGTCGCTGGCCCTGAGTTACCAATAATTTTCAACGCTATGGACACGATGATAGCGATTGTGTTTGGACGCTGAGAGATCAAGTACATAATGTGGATGGTAAATTAACCGTGTCCCTGGGGCAATTCGGTATGATTCGTGCCTGCGTGAAGCATCATATCCCATAAAGTCCTGGTTTTTTGTGTCCGCAATTTGCCTTTGTCTTTGTCGTGCCACGCTTGGCATAATTCTGGGTAGAGATAGCCCGTATTCATACATTGGTGGAGCATTTTCTTTAGAAGATTCGATCGGAAAGATTGAAATTTCTGTGAATAATAATTACTATCACCTTCATTATATATTTGAGCGTTGGTAAATGCGGCCTGATTTGCCTAAATATTCCCGTAAATTTCTGTTTTTCGCTACTTTGCATTGAAACAATCGCGTGACCAACTTAATGATACGTATCGAAGCAAGTATTTTTATGTTGATATTTTTGCAATATCGCAAAGTCGGCTGATGCGTTTCTTAATAGGCGGCTTAATTGTAGGAAACATATGAAGTATGGTACGCGCAGGTTGAAGGAAGAACTAATATCGTGGTGGATATGATGATACGATAGCGTGCTGCCAGAACCGTGGCATTGCCACACTAACTGGAGTGAAATTTTCAATATGTATGCATATTTGCTGCTTATTGTTTTAAAATTGTGACCGTGAAGATATTTTTTAATGCATTGAGCTAGCTGGTGATCTGTAAATCGATAATCACTTTGCGCGAATAAATAACACATGCAGATATCTGATCTAACTTGAATATTTGTAAACTACGCGGATTAATGTATGGCATGGCGGTAAACCGATACATCCTTATATCCTTAATATTTTCTTCCAAACGGATGCTGTCTTGATTGGAGAGAGTGCAACAGGATATAAAGTAGGCAGGAGAAGCAAGCCTAGGATAGTGAATTTGAATAATATTAGCGTCAACCGGCCAGCTTTCATGAAACCAGAAAGCCCGCCATACCCCCTAACGGGTTTTATCAATGTCACATTTTTAGAACATGGATTTGTTACTAGATTAATTTTTTTGAGGAATTTTGGTGGCTATCGTGGATGAACAGCAAACTAACATATTAGGTATTGTTGCGGGTCTTTTTAATGCGGCACCCGGTGAACAATATTTGTCAGATTTTACCACTGCGTTTGAAGACGGATTAACAGAAGCGCCGTTTGCGGATATATTGGCGGCGCATCCGGTTTTTACCGACCAGGTTTTGGAAGGGCAAAACTCGTTGGTTGCACAAGCAGGGGTACTTATGAATCATTTTGGCCTGGCGCCTCATGATGCAACCGGAGGCGCCGCGTCCCAGGCTGAGGATTTTTTTGTCAGCCGCATTGGTTCGGGTGCCGGTTTTGGCGAAATTATTATTGACGCTGGCACCTACCTGCTTTACGGCTCCTTGCCTGCGGAATTTTCTGAAACGGAAAATCTGTTCAAGAATAAAATAACCGTAGCAGATGTTTATTCTGCGTATAAATCTTCAACGGACTTGGCGACATTACAAAGTCCATTAATCGGTTTGAATGGCAAAACAGTGATGACAGAATCGGAAGCTGAAAATTTTTTAAAAAATAACGGATTTTTACCGAACCCTGACTTTGCAGCAATTGTTGAAGGAATTAATGGTCCGCTGACTGGGCCGGTTGAATTTGTCAATGTTTCGGACACCTTTACGCTTGATATTATTAGTGCGGATGATCGCGCCGGCCTGGGCGGTTCGTTTGATATTGGTCACAATATCTTGGTTACGCTGTCAGATGCGGCCGGTACTTCAGCGGATGGCGATGCGGAGACTTTTACGTTGAATGCAATAATCAACGATGATAATCAAGATATGCTTGCGGATGGAATAAATGCCCAGATGATAACGGTTGCTGGTGTTGAAAATCTGGTAATTTCATCGCTGGTTGTATCCACTGACGGTGCAACCCCGGATACTGAAGCAGCGGCCCATGCGCTAACAGTAAGTTTCATTGCGGATGATGCCGAAAGTATAATAATCACAGGTAATGGTGGTATTGACCTCTCGGCGGTGGCGTCCATTGGTAAGGTAAACACAGTCGATGCGTCTGCCTCAACCGGCAATGTAACAGTGGATTTTTCAGGGCATAGCCAGCATGTTATGTATACGGGCTCAGGTGGAGATGATAACTATAGGGGAAGTGCTGCGGGCGATATTATTAAAGCGGGAGCCGGCCATGATTTAATAAACCTGGAAAGCGGAGTAGCAGTGCAGGATATCGTGGTGCTGGAAGCGATTACCGATTCGCATATCAGTGGTGATACCAACAATGATGGTCGGCTCACTATTCTAGAGGACCGCGGTTTTGATGAAGTGGACAATTTTATAGTGGGCGCGTCAAGTACCGATGACCGTTTAGATGTGTCCTTTTTGGAGTTTACAGGTGTTGAGCAGGGAATCGTCGATGTGTCAGCTAAAGTGCCCGCATTTGACACCGATCTTACCAGTATTCCCGACCTGTTCGATGACGCTGGTGTTGATCGCGGATTGGCTTTTTCCGTAATTGCACTGCCGCCAGAGCTTCCTTTTCCTCCTCAGAGCTTTGTATTTATTGATGCCAATAAAGATGGCGATTTTGCCGCAGCGGATGATATGCTGATCGAACTCCATGGTGCAGGTCCTTTATTCGAAGAAGCGATTTTTATCTTTTAAGGGTAAAAAAATTTTCCCCAGGCTTACTGCAGCTTGGGGAAAACAGAAAAAAAGCGGATTCCGTTTCTCATCCGTGGCATTCGGTATTTCTATTTATATTCGGGTTGTTGTATTTAACGATGTACCGTCATAAACCCTGGTTTTTATTTTTGGCAAATACTGCGTAGCCTGCTAACAGGCCCAGGCTGACAAAAGCAACCAATGACCAATCTGGAATTGTCAAAGACAAAAATTCCCAATCGACATCGGCGCAATCGCCATTCGCTTCAAACATGCCAGGCCACCATTCGGCGATCGGCAATGCATTGAGAAATCGTTCTTCCGGGCTGATGCCGCACTCAAAACTTTCCGGGTAGCGTATTAGCCAAGATTGCCGAAAAGCAACGACTGCGCCAGCCAGTGCAAAAATTGTCATCAGGCCGCCATATAACTGCCGACCAATGTTTCTCGGGTTTTGCAAAAAAGCTAGCAATGCCGTAAGTCCCAGCAGCCAATAGATGACACGCTGTGCCACGCAAAGTGGGCACGGTAGTAAGCCGTCGATATGTTGTAAGTATTGCGCATAGCTGATTAGGCCAGCACAACATAGAATAATAAATAAAAAAATTGTTCTCATTAATACGCTGAAAGGCGACAAATATTAAGTAAGGGATCGGTTTATATTTTTTCTGCTTATTAGGTGCGATGTTAATTGTTATATGTGGCGGGTGTTTCTCGGTGCAAATTATTTGCATTCTTGCGTTTGCGCATTTCACCACTTACCATTTTATATTCAAACAAGCGGCAATCCAATGCGCCATTAAACAATGGCGTTCGACGCGAAGTACTAAGCCGGATTAATTTCGGCAAAGCCGGGTCCGCAGAAAGAATAAAAGCATGCCAGCCGCTGAATTTCTTCTTCAGTAAATCGCCTATTTTTGGATAGAGTTCCATCATGGTTTGCTGTTCACCAATGCGAACACCGTAAGGAGGATTGACGACTAAAATTCCATTTGACGCCGGTGGTGAAATTTCCAGGATATTGGCTTGTTTTAATTTTACTGTTTCGGCTAATCCCGCTGCCGACAGGTTTATTTGGGCATCAGTCAATGCATCGCCATACAAATCGCTCCCGTAAATCGGTCGCGCTATTCTAGGCAACTGTGCTGCGATTGCGTTTTGTTTCAACCTTTGCCATTGGGTTTGATCAAAATCATTAAATTTTTCGAAAGCGAAGTGGCGTTCAAGTCCGGGCGCAATATTGAGCGCGATTTGGGCGGCTTCCAGTAAAAACGTGCCACTACCGCACATCGGATCAAGTAGTGGGACGTCAGGCCGCCAACCCGTAAGGCGTAAAATGCCGGCGGCCAGATTTTCTCGTAAAGGCGCTTCCCCGGCTTTTTTTCGCAGGCCACGCTTAAACAGTGCTTCACCGGACGTATCAAGGTATAGGGTAAATTTTTTTGCATCGAGAAAACCATGAATGCGAATATCAGGCTGCGCTGTATTCACGCTGGGGCGATGGCCGGTTATGTCGCGGAATTTGTCGCAAATTGCGTCCTTGATTTTCAGCGTCGTATAGTCAAGGCTGCGCAGCGGCGATTTAATCGCAGTTAGGTTTACGCGGATGGTGTTATTTGTTGAAAACCATTCGTGCCAGGGGATAGCATGGGTGATATCGTAAATATCGGTTTCATTGCGATATGTCTGTGTTGCGATTTGCCATAAAATACGGCTGGCTATTCGGCTTTCCAGATTGGCGCGGTAGCAGGTGTTCCAGTTGCCCTGAAATTGAACACCACCTTGAGCAGGCTGCGGGGAAGTGACGCAAAATTGCGTTAGTTCATCAATCAGTGCTGATTCCAGTCCGCGTGGACAAGGAGCAAAAAAATGCAAGGGCGCTTCCTGGCGATTTATTTTTGTTGCCATATTCCAAAGGCAAGCAATGCCCAAGCGACCAGGAAAGCGACGCCGCCAAATGGAGCAATCATGCCAAGCCCACGTATCCCCGTCAGGCTTAAAACATAAAGACTCACGCAAAATAAAATGATGCCGGCAAGCATCAGCCAGCCTGACAGCCTGACGAGTTTAGCACTGGTGAAATGATGAAGTATGAGCCCAACCAGAATAAGGCCTATCGCGTGGTAGAAATGGTACTGTACGCCAGTATGATAAACAACCAGCATCTCAGCTGACAACATCTGTTTCAAGCCATGTGCACCGAAAGCGCCGAGTGCAACACATAGAAAAGCGTTGATTGCACCAAGTATTAGAAAAGTTTTTGGCATGAATAATGGTTTCCTTGTGAAGCAAAATTAGTTAATTTGTTTTTTGGAAAAATACTTGCAGGGTTTAGTTGTTTTTCTCAGAAACATTTGCGCGGCACCAGCCTTTGGCGAATATTACCTGAATGTTGTCACCTGCACTGACCTGATTACTGTTGCGGAGTACGACGCCATCGGCAGTATAGCTAATACTGTAGCCGCGTGCCAGTACGGCATGTGGATTCAGGTGCGTCAAATGTCCCTGTAAGCGTTGCAAGCTGGTCGCGTATGTTTCAAAACGATGGGTCATTGCGCGGCGCAGTTGCTGTGCCGTTTCGTGTTGTCGTTTGATTAATTGCGGTACGTTAGGAACAGTTGTTGAAATGCGCTGACTTGCTTCGCGCAGCTTCAGGTATCTATTATCCAGTTGAAGTGTCAAACTATTAGTCAGACGGTCGTGTAAACGTTGAAATTGCAACTGTTGGTTGTAAATGCGTTCGCCTGGGTGCAGCAGGCGATGTGTGAGTACGTCGACATTTTGCATATGCCGCTCGATGGTATGCTGCATTATCCGCTGTATCCTTAGGTGTTGTGTTTGCAGGCGGTGCAGTAATTCCCGTGTCTCAGGGCAGGCGAGTTGTGCGGCACCGGTAGGGGTTGGCGCTCGAACATCAGCGACAAAATCAGAAATGGTCACATCAGTTTCATGACCAACACCGCTAATTAGCGGAATCGGACAGGCGGCTATCGCATGCGCGACGATTTCTTCATTAAACGCCCATAAATCTTCCATGCTGCCACCACCTCTGCAAAGGATTAATACATCGCATTCAGCGCGCTTTGCAGCTGTATGAATCGCGTCAACAATGTTGGTTG
Organism: Nitrosomonas sp.; assembly: GCA_021604405.1. Classification (GTDB taxonomy): domain Bacteria; phylum Pseudomonadota; class Gammaproteobacteria; order Burkholderiales; family Nitrosomonadaceae; genus Nitrosomonas. The sequence continues at coordinate 6,172 of BQJA01000015.1, forward strand.
CCGCGCCATCACCCTGGACCAGGGTTGGATAAATAATGATGGATAACGATGGCATGCGTTGTTTTATCGTGGATAATACGTCACGCAAGGCAGCCGCAGATGGGGAAGTGATGATACCAATTTGTTTTGGGTAAGCGGGGAGCGGCTTTTTGTGGACGGAATCAAACAAACCGGCTTTCTGTAATCTGGCTTTCAGTTGCTCAAATGCTGCATACAATGAGCCCAGTCCAGCGCGGCGGATAGTTTCAACATTCAATTGGAAATCACCGCGCGGTTCAAAAATCGTGGTCAGTGCGCGCACCTCTACCTGCATGCCATCGATAGGTTGCCAATCTAGATACTGGTTTTTATGCCGGAACATAACGCAACGCACTTGAGCGTTGGCATCTTTAAGGGAAAAGTACCAGTGGCCCGAGTGATAGCGTTTAAGGTTGGAAATTTCACCGCTGACCCAGAGTAATGGTATTGCCTGTTCAAGTAATAATTTAGCGTTATAATTTAATTCGCTAACGCTTAATATTTCTCGGGTGATTTGAGAAGAAATGGAAGAATTCATCCTGGCATTTTACAATAACCCGCAGTGTCCGCAGAATTTTATAATGGATGTGATGAAATGTGCATTAGCCAAGACGGTGAAAAATGCGTTTCTTTTGTTAACGGCTAGATGCTATCTGCTGTGCAACTGTTCCAAGCTAGAAAGATCGATTGTATTAGCGTAACTTAAGTGACTTTATGATGTTGTTCGTGACTTTCCCTAGCCAAACCCGCTGTAACTGTGAATAAGAATAAAATAAATACTTTCTTGCTCAAAAATTAATAGCAAGATACTTTTTTGATAAATAATTCGTAATGTCGAGGAGATGATTGCATGCTTTCTTTAATTCAAGCGGCTGGTTGGCCAATCTGGCCTATTATTATTGCATCGATTGTGGCGGTTGCTATTATCGGTGAACGCTTGTGGTCCTTGCGCTTGCGAGTTGTTTCTCCTAAAGAATTATTACCCAGGGTGTTAAATGAATATAGAAGAAATGGCGTAAGTGCCGATATGATGGTGCGTTTGCAGAATCATTCGCCGCTGGGACAGGTTTTTGCGGCGGGCCTTAAGAATGTTGATAGTTCGCGTGAAGTGATGAAGGAGACAATAGAAGAAGCGGGCCGAGTCGTGGCGCATGAACTCGATCGCTATTTAACGACACTGGGAACAATTGCGTCACTAAGCCCGCTCATGGGGTTGTTTGGAACGCTGGTTGGCATGATTGAAATTTTCGGCGCCAATTCTCCGACCGGGAGCAATCCGGCGCAGCTCGCCTATGGCATTTCCGTTGCATTGTATAACGCTGCTTTTGGTATACTTGTAGCAATTCCAAGCATGATTTTCTATCGGCATTTTCGCGCAAAAGTTGATGCGCTTGTTATGGACATGGAGTTGCAGGCATTAAAACTGGTGGAAATTATGCATGGTGAGCGCCAGGATTGATGCGCTGTCATAAATCAGGCAATGGGCTAACTTTGTGAATAAAGTCGTTGTAATGCTAAGGTTCTTAGCGCGTATGACGTTAAATGTGATGAATTAGTACAAGCCGTTTTTTATTTGGGATGCTTCCTGATTTGGTGGTTACTTTTCTGTTTGTCTAAGTTGAGAACCTCAGGTTGCTGTTAATAATGGGTGGTTCTTTATTTTCGAAAACGGCCTTATAGGCGATATTCTCTTGTCGTCCCCAGCTCCGGGTTCATGGATCCGATGGAATTGTTGCCGATGCTGATGCGGGGCGGGTAGTCAGTGTCTTGGAACTGCAAGATGGGTTGTTTGGTTTGGTTTAGTGGCGAGGATTTCATTCTGTGGCGAGAATATTTTGTAAGGCAACCGTTAGAAAGAGACCAACGTCGCCATCAGAGAGGCACTGATTATTTGCACCGGTTGAGTAACAGGGCGGTTCATAGTGTCTTCACTGCTTCTTATTGAAAAGGTGGCATTTTAAGCCTTCTACATTATGCACGGTGAGAGGTGTTAATTGAAGAAGAGAATTGGTACGCGAGGCTATAGTTGCACGACGTGTCTCTTTTCCGCAACAGAAAACCCGGGAAAAATGACACCTGATTTTTCATTATGTATTATCCGTAACTAACGCATGAAAAGTTCCAATAAAATATTAATAAACAGGGATCTGAGTAAGAAATTAGATGGCTTAACTGTTATTTTGTTTTTTTTTCTGGCGTTTGTCGTTTCAGGTTGCACTACAGCACCTAAAAATGAACACGAAATAGGGGAGCCAAATGATCCGCATGAGGATATAAATCGGATATCCTACGATTTTACCGATGCGGTTGATCGAGCGATACTGGAGCCCGTTGCAACCGTTTATTCCGATTATGTGCCGAAAGGCGCGCAGCGTTCGATTGGGAATTTCTACGGGAACTGGGCTTATCCTAATACGTTTATAAACGCTTTTTTGCAGGGAAAATTTCGCCAAGGATTTGAGGATACACTTCGCTTCGCAATTAATTCAACGATCGGTCTTTTTGGTTTATTCGATATGGCGTCGCATATGGGTTTGCCTGAGAACAAAGAAGATTTTGGCCAAACACTGGCTGTATGGGGCGTGGATGTCGACCAGCCTTATACTTTTATTCCGATCCTCGGGCCTAGTAATTATCGGGATATGGTAGGCATTCCGGTGACGGTAACAACTAATATACTGTTCTATGCGGGGACGATGGCAGGAGCCGCAGTGCTTGGTCCGCTGGTGATAGTGGGTGCAATTGACAAGCGGGCGCGTATGACTGACCCAATGCGTTTTCGTGACCAGGCAGCGCTGGATCCGTATATCTTTGTACGTGAAGGTTATACGCAGCAGCGCGAATATCTTATCTATGACGGTATGCCACCGCTTGATATTTACAGTGATTTCGAACAGGAAGATGATTTTCAACTGAACGTACTGGATGAAAATAAATGTAAGGATTTCAACGCATGTCAAAAAGATTTCATCAAGCAGTAAATTTTATTCGCACAGAAAAGGTTGCCTTTTCTCATCAGGCGATGGCTTCGCGCCAGGATACGGTAGATGCTACGGTTTTGAATAAACAATTTAATAAAGCGCGTCAGGCCATGTTGTCCCTGCAACAAACGGATGGACACTGGTGTTTTCCTCTGCAGGCTGATTGCACCATTCCGGCTGAATATATGCTAATGATGCATTTCATGGATGAGGTGGATACAAACCTGGAAGCCAGAATGGCGAACTATTTACGCGACCACCAGGATTTTAAACATGGTGGCTGGCCGTTATATTATGGTGGCGCTTTCGATATAAGCTGCACAGTCAAAGCTTATTATGCTTTAAAGCTTGCCGGAGATTCCCCTGATGCCATGCACATGATTGCCGCGCGTAATGCAATTTTGGCCCATGGCGGTGCGGCGCGAGCCAATGTTTTTACGCGTATTCTGTTGGCGATGTTTGGGCAGATACCATGGCGCGGCGCGCCGGTTGTTCCCGTCGAATTGATATTATTACCTAAATGGTTCCCTTTTCATTTGAGCAAGATTTCTTACTGGTCGCGAACGGTTATGGTGCCGTTGTCTATTCTGTGTTCACAGAAAGTTCGCGCCGTCAATCCACGCAATGTACAGATTCGTGAGCTGTTTACCGTTGCACCGGAAGATGAGAAAAACTATTTTCCTGCAGGAAAGACCCCGCTTAACCGTCTATTCATGTGGATTGAACATGCTGCCTCGAGTATTGAACCATTTATCCCAAAATTTATACGCCGTATTGCGATACGCCGTGCGGAAAACTGGATTATTGAGCGGTTGAATGGCGAGTGTGGGCTGGGCGCTATTTTCCCCGCAATGGTTAATGCACACGAAGCACTGGCATTATTGGGCTATGAATATGATCATCCTTACCGGGTGCAATGCCGTACTGCACTAAAAGGCTTGTTGGTGGAAGAGGGCAGACGTGCCTGGTGTCAGCCATGTACTTCACCGGTTTGGGATACGGTTTTGGCAAGTCTTGCGCTGCAAGAAGATCCAAATACCGACCAACAACCTGTTAATAAAGGTCTGGACTGGCTTATACCGCATCAGGTGCTGGATGCCCCAGGGGATTGGCGGGACAATTGTTCTACGCCGCTGACCGGCGGTGGCTGGGCTTTTCAATATGCCAACCCACATTATCCGGATCTTGATGATACCGCGGCCGCTGCCTGGGCATTAAACCGGGCGAATTCATCAGCTTATCATGAGAGCCTGGAGCGATCCGCTGTGTGGATTGCTGGTATGCAGTGCCGTAACGGTGGTTTTGCAGCTTTCGACCTGAACAATACGTATCATTATCTGAATGAGATTCCTTTTGCAGATCATGGCGCATTGATCGATCCGCCGACCAGCGATGTGACGGCACGCTGCATCGGTTTTCTGGCGAATTATGATGAAACACGCTTTCAGGATGTGGTGGAACGCGGACTGGCATTCCTGTTTCGTGAACAAGAAAAAAATGGCGCTTGGTTTGGAAGATGGGGAACCAATTATATTTATGGCACATGGTCAGTGTTGGAAGCTTTCAAACTGGTAAAACTGGATATTGATCATATCGCTGTCCGCCGTGCGATACTATGGCTTAAATCAGTGCAACGAGATGACGGTGGTTGGGGAGAAAGTAATGATTCTTACTTAACGCCGCAACAGGCAGGAGAATCTGAAACGAGTACTTATTTCCAAACGGCATGGGCGGTGCTTGGCCTGATGGCTGCGGGTGAGGTGCATAGCCCTCAGGTTCGTCGCGGAATAAATTATTTGTTGTGCAATCAGTCGAGAGATGGCTTGTGGCAGGAACCCTGGTTTACTGCACCGGGTTTTCCACGAGTCTTTTATTTGAATTACCATGGATACTCTAAGTATTTTCCATTGTGGGCTTTGGCCCGTTATCGTGCCTTGACGGGAGCAAAAACCTCATGAGTGTAGTGGGGATTGTCTGCGCCATGAAATCTGAGGCCAGTTGTATTATGAATTTGCGTTTCCCGCTCTATAAATTGGCGCGTCCTGGTGAGAATACGAGATTATGTCTTTGCGGTGTGGGGACCAATATGGCTGCTGATGCAGCCGCTTTGCTGCAAAGGTATGGTGTCGATGCTTTGGCAAGTTTCGGTGTCGCTGCTGCATTGGACCCTCGTTTGACGCCAGGTGACCTAGTGCTGCCAGAATCAATCCTTACCGAGGATAAGATTGAAAAGAAAGCTGAAGCTGTTAGTGAAATTGAAGACACCCGGCTAGTGAATCAGGAGTGGCGTAACCGGGTGCAGCGGCAGTTGTCTTCGCAATTAACAGTCATTGGCGGTAAATTAGTCACCAGTCAGATCCCTTTGACTTCTCGGCATGCAAAACTTGAGCTGGAAAAGCGTACCGGCGCTTGTGCGATGGATATGGAAAGTGGTGATGTTGCTGAAGTGGCAGCGAAAGCCGGGATTCCATTTATAGCGGTACGCGCGATTGTTGACCCTGTAGAGTTTTCTCCGCCTGAGGCATTACTGAGCGTGGTTAATCCTGATGGCAGCGTACAACTCTTTCAGTTCTTATCGCTACTGTTGAATCGGTCGGTGGATGTAAAAACGATTTTTCATTTGGCGCTGGCAATGCATGCGGCGCGGACGTCTTTACTAACCGTTGTAAAAACCCTGGGTATGAATCTGGACGGAAAATTAACCGATAGAATAGCGGGATAATTTTTTATCGGGAACCATGCTGGAACTGTAAAGTTGCCAACTGTGAATATAATTTGCTTGATTTCATCAGTTCAGCATGGGAGCCCAGAGCTTCCAGCCGCCCTTGATTCATGACGGCGATTCGATCGGCTGATTTTACCGTCGCCAATCGATGTGCAATGACCAGCGTAGTACGATTAACCTTTAATTGCGCGAGTGCCTGTTGTACCCAGAATTCACTTTGTGAGTCCAATGCGCTGGTTGCCTCATCCAGTAATAAAATAGGGGCGTTTGCCAGTATTGCGCGGGCAATGGCGAGCCGTTGTTTCTGGCCGCCCGACAGCCCCAATCCTGCGTCACCTAATTGCGTATGGTAGCCTTGCGGAAAATTGCTGATAAATTCATGCGCATAAGCTGCTTCGGCAGCGGCTATAACTTCACTATCAGGTGCATTGGGCCGGGCATAACGGAGGTTATCGGCAATACTGCCATGAAATAAAGCCGGATTTTGTGATACGAGTGCAAAGCATTGCCTCAGCTTGGTGATATTGAGTTGTCGGATATCGATACCTTCCAGTCTGATACAACCGGTGCAGGTATCAAAAAAACGCAATAATAAATCAAACAGCGTTGATTTCCCAGCGCCTGAAGGACCAACCAGTGCCAGGGTCTCACCTGCTTTGATGTTAAGCGATAAGTCATTGATCACGAAAACATCCGGACGTGAAGGATAGGTAAAATCTATTCGTTCGAACATAATATTGCCTGATACGGGGGGAAGTGTTAGCGGTTTAATTGGAGACGCGATCTGGTTTGGCGTGTCCAGTAATTCAATGGTTCGTTCAGCGGCACCCGCCGCGCGCTGCAGCTCGCCGATGACTTCAGAAATCGAAGCAACTGCCGAACCGACAATGACACTGTAAAAGACGAAAGCCGCAAGTTCGCCGCCGCTGATTTTTCCTTCGATCACATCGATGCCGCCCACCCAGAGCATTAAACCCACAGCACCCAACACTAAAATGATAACCAGGGTAACCAAAAAAGCGCGTTGCACGGTGCGGCTTTTGGCGACCGAAAAGGCTTCTTCGACATAATGATGGAATTTGTCTTTATCAATTTCCTGGTGATTATAGGCTTGCACTGTTTTGATTTGCCCAAGTATTTCGCCAACATAAGCCCCGACAGTAGCAACTTTATCCTGACTTTGACGGGATAATTTGCGTACCCGACGCCCAAATATCAAAATGGGTGCAACGACCAACGGTACACAAATCAATACGATGGCGGTTAATTTCGCATTAGTGATAAACAGCCAGATAATTCCACCGATCATCATAATAAAATTACGTAAGGCGAACGATACCGATGAGCCGATCACCGATTGCAATAACGTCATGTCGGCTGTTAATCGCGACTGAATTTCAAGACTGCGATTCTTCTCAAAAAAACCGGGATGTAAATTAATCAGGTGGTCAAACACCTTGCAGCGAATGTCGGCGATAACGCGTTCTCCTAACCAGGTTACCCAGTAATATCGCATAAAAGTGCCGATGGCTAAGGCTAAGACCAGTAAAAAAAATATCGAAACATACTGGGTTAATAAATCTGTCGAGCTTGTTGCAAAGCCACGGTCAATCAATAGACGAATGCCTTGCCCAATGGAAAGCGTTATTGCAGCCGTGAACAGTAAGGCAAGCAGGCTGTAAAGCACTTGTCGTTTGTAGGGGGAAATAAATGCAGCTGCCATTTTGACGGCTTGCCAACGGCTGCGGGCTGGCGGTGAGTTACTGATCATTGATGAAGTATTATGTATTAAAAAAGGGAGCTTGTACGCTCCCTGTTATTTACCCAACCCAAAGCTTGGGTGGACAATATGCAATGCGCTTATTCGCTGCGCTTAGTTACTTCAACCAAGTGGTAGCCAAACTGTGTTTCAACCGGTCCTTGTACTTCACCGACAGGCGCGCTGAAAACCACCGTGTCAAATTCCTTGACCATTTGTCCGGGACCAAATTCTCCCAGTTCACCCCCTTGTTTACCCGAAGGGCATAAAGAATGCTGTTCGGCAATGTCGGCAAATACTGCGCCATTCTCGATTTCTGTTTTTAAGTTGTTACATTGTTCTTCAGTTTTAACCAAAATATGACGAGCGCTTGCTAGTGTCATGTCTCTCTCCAGGTAGTTTAAAAAAGTGCAAAAACTTGCATGTTGTATTTAAGCACGGATAAGGTGCGTTAATGAAGCAAAAATAAACTGACTTGCTACATAATCGCGATGATCACTGAATATGGCCGAATTAGATCTGTACGCACAAATGTAGGGTAACAGCAGAAATCTTATATTTAATTCATCACTCGTTGGCGTGGGCGGTCATTGCGTTGAACAGAGGATACGTGCGCTATCCGGGATGTAGTGAACTCCTTTTCAGTTGATTATGTGCTCAGGTCTCACAAGCTGCACGGTTGTAGTCGTCGCGTGATGCGATGATATGCAGTGTGAGACCTGTTTCCAGCTTTTTTATCCGCTTTCTTGACGTTAGAACGAAGATGGCGGTCCGATCAATGGTGTTTTGACCGGGCCGGCGGCCCCGGGAATGATGACAAAAGAATTGCCGCCAGGATTGGTGTCGTAAACCGGAGCGAAGGGACCCGTTTTCTTCCAGTTGTTTAACAACCAGACATTCCCGGATGGATCGATATTGCCGCCGGTGACCCGATCTAATGCGTTACTTACGTAGCCGGTCGGTGGCGAGATTGGATCGCCCGTATTCAGACCAGTCGGGCATTTGCTGATGTCGGCGCCACAGAAATGGGAGAGCGAAGTATCCGGCCACTCAGTGTTCTCGTCGACGATATCGGTGGGCTTTGTGCCAAAATTAAAGACCCAGAGCGTATCGTTACCGTCGATTGCGTTACCCCAGGGGATCGCGAGACCGCCGCCGGTGAACATAGAGGGCGAGCTGCCATCGGCAGGATAGAAAGCAACTGATGGTCCCTCGTCTCCATCCTGAGGATCAAGCTCGTCAACACAGGGAACCTTCACCGAGTTCGAGTTGGATACCCACATATTTCCGCTGCTGTCGCCGGAAATACCCATCGGCCAGGATAACACCGGTTCGGCGCTGTCATTCAGGTGCGGCAGCATTTCCACGGCACCATCCGAAGAGACACGGTAGACTCTGCCTACTGCTTCGTTCGGAGATTCAGAATCGAATCCGGCTTGGTTAGCAGTGACCCATGCGCGACCCTTGGGGTCGATTGCGATGCCGAATGGCTTGAGAAGCGGTGCGTCCGAGTCCGGTTCTGTGTCCGGTATCGAAGGCGTGAAGTTGCCGGACTCGCCCCGTCCGCCCGAGAGCGCAAAATTTTCTGCCTGATCTGGATTGCCGTTCGGAATAAAGGTGACCGTGTCGTTTCCACAATTTGCCAGCCAGATGTTGCGCTTCTTATCAGACACAGTTGCTTGCGGCCACCAGATATGACCTTCGGTGAATCCAGTGGGACTGGATACCGGGGTTCCATCCGACTTGAACAGCGACACGCTGTTATGGCTGGCCGCGACATCCGCGCATGCGTCGTGCGGCGCCTCAAAACCGAAATTACCGACCCAGATCATTCCCTGCGGGTCGAGTGTGATGCCAAATCCGGCGCCATCGAGGCCGCCCCCGAAATACGGTGAGTCTGGGAAATTTTCTCCCCACGGAAAGATTTTAAGCAGGCGCTGGCCGGCGCAGGCAACTTCGAAATCGCGCGTCGGAATATAGTTGTCGTTGATCCAGGCAAAGCCGCGCCGATCGAAGGCAATATTGCCCGGACCGCTCATAAGGTTGTTCTTGTCGTAAATACTGTACTCGCCGCCGGTAAATTTGATAAAGAGCAGGAATGATGTCGGCTGTTCGTCCGGCGTCAGGGCGGGCGCGTAAATCGGGTTCGCAAAGGAAAGCGTAAAGATGGCGCTGACATGATTCGATGGAAATTTCGTTATATTCGCGATTGCCTGCAGTACGGTTGAAGGTTTTGCACCGCTTGCCGGTGTGGCTTGCTGAAAGAGTTCTTCGCATTGGTCGTTGTCGTCTACGCAACTCGCGATGATATTGGCCAGGGTGTTGAATGTGGCGCGTGTCGATGTTTCGCCGGCGTTTGGTGGATTGTCAAGCACTCGGCCGAGTTCGCCGGTCAAGGGATTCGCCATGTTGGCGGCCATCATTACGGCATTGTGTACGCCGTATGGGTTTCCACTGATCTCGCGGTCGTCGATGAACTGAGCGAATGCAACGCCAAACGCCGCGGTCGTGCGCTCGTTGAGGACAATGGAGCTTATCCCTGCAGTGCTCCCAATGGCGCTGCCAAGCATGGATTTGTCTTTCTCGGCGAGCACGTATAGAACAGTTTTTTGGTGACGCCGATGACCCGGTGGCAGTTTGTAGCCGATCTCGAAATTCCCGAGGTCGTCAGTGGTACCAGTTCCGAGGTAATTGACAGCGTGCTTGCCTTTAACGCCGCTGGCGTAAAGCGTGACCTTATATCCTGCCTGTCGTTCGCCGCTTCCTTCGACAATACCGGTGAGTATCGACGCTGCGCCGGGATGCGATTCGGCGCTGGCGTTTTGCACCGAGAGCCACGCACAAGCCACGCCGATAAGCGCTACAAAGACGCGCCAAAAAATAGGGGTACGAATGCCATGGATATTTCCTAGCATATTGGCCTCCTTAAAATCGAACAAATCATCAGTATATCATGCAGCAAGCGGTGGGCTGCAAAAAGGGCCGCGAGATACCGCTCATCGGCCTGGCCGTGCCTTTGGTCATTGTCCAGGACTTCGCCAAACGCGCTATCGTGTTAGTTGCTTCGGTCATCCAAATAAATTGATAAAAAGTCATGTTATTCAGCATATCAAATCTGGCAATTAATCATGTCACATCGCCCAATTCAGAATAAGTGTTTATTTTGATTCGACGTATTTAACTGAATAATCCCAGTCTAATTTACCTTTTATAACAATATCTGAGTAAAGAAAAAGATTCTTTCTGAAATCTCTGGCTTGCTTTGAAGGAATATCAGCATAAATGTACTCATTTGCCTCCGTAATAATGATGCAATTGTTATTTGCATTTATTTTGCAATCACTTATAGTAATTTTTAGTTGTACGCCACGGACATCATATTTGTCCGAGTTATTAATGATACGTCCTGTCAGCCTATAGCTCTCGTTTGAGGATTCTAACGATAGATCCTCAAATGTTAATTCTGATGGCAAAATATTTTTCTTTGAATAGTTTTCTTCGTATACCTGGTATTGCCAGATTAATAGACCCCCGATTACACAAAGTAAGACAAGAGCACCTGCTAACTTTCTAAATCCCGCTGATACCGCAAGTAACACCAGAAAAACTATAATTAAAAGCCATTTCATTTTTTATTCCTTTTTAATAACTAGAGTCGCTAGCAAAACGCATTTAAGCATCGGGAGATAGAGTCTGAAACAGCCAAAAGAAGAAAAGAACTTTCTCATAAGTGGTAAAATGCAAACATCCAAAAGATCCGAAAGTATCTGTAAATTAACAAGTTAAAGAACACTGTAACATAACACCGAATAATGATTCAAGCCGCGTCATCCCCCTAACTGACAGAAGAGTGCGGCGGATTAACGAAGAAACACAAGGGACGGGTAGCGGCTTTGGGATTTCTGCATATAGAAAGACTGACTGATTCCAATTGCTGCTTTCCTGGCCTGCCACTTGAAAGCCGTAAGGCTATTTATCCGCGCATTTATCACCGAAGCTTACCCTGGATGCATCGTAATTTCTGTAGTCATAACTTGCTACAATAGATGCCGACAGTCATCAGGTGATAACTAAATAGAAAAACGCATCGGTGTATAAAAAAATTGTTTTTTATTATGATGAGATTTTTGAACTAGCGTTAAATGCTTGAGGTTAAGATGAGGTCATGCAAAATAAATTGCTGAAATTGATTTGCAAAATTGCATGACTTATTAACAATGATGAAGTTATATTGTTTAAATGTTGTCCAAAAAACCATTTGGCATCCAGTTAACTGAAAACCTGCTCTGAGATATTGTCACCATAGTCAGCTACTGTTTTAGATTAAACTATATCAAATGAAGTGAACACTAAGCGGCTGCCTGTGTTTTTCATTGCTTAAATTAGGGGTTTTATTAACATGATTAATCATGCTTAAGCTAATTAATATCAATAAGGGATACGCGGATGGACGGCAAGTATTGTCAAATTTATCCTACTGTCTGAATAATGGTGAATATGTGGCAATTATGGGGGATTCCGGCGTTGGTAAGTCCACGCTGCTGAATTTGATTGCAGGACTGGACAAACCGGATACAGGCGAGATATTAATAGACGATGTTGCCATCTCGTCGTTGGATGATGACGCAGCTACGCGGTTAAGGCGTGAAAAATTTGGTTTCATCTTTCAGGCGTTTTATATTTTGCCCCATCTGACGCTCAGTCAGAATGTTGCATTGCCTTTGCTGTTGAATGGCGTTTCGATTGAAGCCGCAGAGCAAATGCTGGTTGCTGTCGGTCTGCAAGGCCGAGGCCATCATTTTCCACGTCAATTATCCGGTGGCGAGTTGCAACGTGTCGCGATTGCGCGCGCATTGATTCATCGACCTAAGCTTGTATTAGCAGACGAACCTACCGGTAATCTCGACCCGGATACCGCACATGAAATATTAATGTTAATGCGTACTGAAATCAAGGCAAATGGCGCCTCCGGTATTATTGTTACGCATTCTAAGGCGGCAGCGGCAACTGCTGACCGCGTCCTGGTGTTGACTAAAGATGGACTGCATCCTGCAGTTTTGAATTAAAATTTATGGATCACGGCTTAATCTTTCGCTGGTTGTTGTTTGGAGAATGGCGGTCGCACCTGCTCCAGGCAGTTGTTGTGATCACCGCAATCGCACTCGGGGTAGCGCTTGGATACGCGATTCATTTGATCAATACTGCTGCCTATAATGAGTTTTCTGCCGCGACCAAAAATCTCACCGGTCAATCCGATCTGCAGGTGCGTGGTACGCAGGCGATGTTTGATGAACGACTATATCCGGCATTGATGGCGCGCGACGATGTCGTGACTGCCAACCCGGTGCTTGAATTAGACGTCGTTGTTTCAGCCAAGCAGACTGAACGTAGTGATAACAAACTTAAAATCCTCGGTATTGATTTGTTTCGCGCCATGGAAATTTCGCCGGATTTGATTGGTATGCCGGCCGAGGGTAAACCACTAGATGGGTTGTCGGATGATGCTATTTTTCTATCGCCGGCGGCGATGGAATGGCTGCAGGTAAAACAGGATGAATCATTGCAACTGCGTGTAGGCACGCAAACGATCAATTTTCGCGTTGCCGGTGGTTTGGTGAGGTCTCGGGCCGGGCAGCGGATCGCAGTCATGGATATCGCTACCGCGCAGTGGCGCTTCCAGCATCTGGGTCTACTGTCGCGTATCGAATTGAAATTAGCTGAAGGCGTTAACCATGCGGCGTTTAAAACAAAGCTGACGCAGGAATTGGGTGAATACTACCGCGTCACGGAATCCGCCGATCAGGAAACACGCGTAAATAATATGTCGCGCGCTTATCGCGTTAATTTAAACATGCTGGCGCTGGTCGCATTGTTTACCGGAGCTTTTCTGGTATTTTCGTCTCAGGCGTTGTCGGTTATTCGGCGGCGTCACCAGTTCGCTTTATTGCGTGTTTTAGGATTGACACGGCGGGAACTGTTGCAGCAAATTTTGTCGGAGGGTGCGGTGCTGGGCGTTGTCGGATCATTGCTTGGGTTGGCTCTCGGATACGTGACCGCATTCATTGCGTTGCAATATTTTGGTGGCGATTTGGGGAGTGGTTTTTTTAAGGGTGTTCAACCGGCGTTATTTTTCAGTGTGTCATCCGCGGCCATTTTTTTTCTATTGGGATTGGGGGTAACCTTGCTGGGCAGCGCTGTGCCTGCCTGGGAGGCGGCAAACGCCAATACAGCACCGGCGCTTAAATCTGGCAGCGAAGAAATGGCGTTGAAAAGACTGGCCAGGCCTTGGCCTGCTTTGTTATGTTTGGGACTGGCTGGTCTGTTTGTACTGATGCCGCCCATTTTTGACTTGCCGGTTTTTGGTTATCTGGCGATTGCGCTGCTGCTGATCGGCGGTATTGCATTGATGCCATACATATCAACATTGTTTTTTTCTATGGCATCAACTTGGAATAACACGCGTATTTACAATGTCATCGCGGCGTTGACGCTGGCAAGACTGGCCAATGCTTCCAATCAGGCTTCAATTGCCTTGGGTGGTGTGTTGGCAAGTTTTAGTCTGATGGTGGCCATGGCCATTATGGTCACCAGCTTCCGGGAGTCCGTCGATGATTGGTTGGAGCAGGTGCTGCCAGCAGATATTTATGTGCAATTAGCAGCAAGTGGTGATCAAGGTGGTTTTCAGCTTCCACAGCAAGAAGCAATTGCAGCGATTCCGGGTGTAAGTCGTTACGATTTTTCGCGTTTTATTAAATTGACACTTGATCCTGGCCGGCCAGAGATTACGTTGATTGCGCGTCCGATTGACGCGACCGACCCGCGTAATACACTACCAATCATTGGTAACACAGTCGAGCCTGGTTTACTTACAGACGATGTGATTCCTATTTGGGTGTCTGAAGCGATGGTGGATTTGTATAATTTTACCGTTGGCAAACAGGTCCGTTTGCCACTGAGAACGGCTGGACCCGATACACCTCAATTTATTGTTGCAGGTGTATGGCGTGATTATGGACGACAGTTCGGCGCAATACAAATGCAGTTGTCTGATTATCAATTATTGTCCAATGACCTTAACGTAAATACAGCTGCATTGTGGCTGCAAACGGGGACCACTGCAGAACAATTGATGGCATCATTGAAGAATTTGTCATTTGGCGGCGCATTGGATATCACGCAATCGAGTGATATTCGCACATTAAGCCTGGAAATTTTTGATCGTAGTTTTGCGGTAACCTATTTGCTGGAAGCAGTTGCTGTGGTCATTGGATTATTAGGTGTGGCGGCAAGTTTTTCTGCGCAAGCTCTTGCGCGCACTAAAGAGTTTGGCATGCTGCGCCATATTGGCGTGATGCGCCGTCAGGTTTTACGGATGCTGGCCGCAGAAGGTGGCTTACTGACGGTGCTTGGTGTAATACTGGGTTTTGTGATTGGCTGGGGTATCAGCCTGATTCTCGTTTTTGTCGTCAACCCGCAATCGTTTCATTGGACCATGCAACTGCATCTGCCTTGGAGTTGGCTGGCAATTGTGGCATTGGTAATGGTAGTGCTGGCTGGACTAACGGCATTGATCGCCGGACGTCATGCAGTATCTGGCAATGCAATCCGCGCCGTAAGGGAGGATTGGTAATGGTATTTTCGACGTATGCATATGGTAAAAAAACCTGGCTGTTGGTCTTTGCCAGAATGGTGACAATCGCCTGGAGTTTGTTTACTGCTGTCAGCTTTGCTGAGTCACCCAGATACATGCCTGTGATGCCTGATTATGACCTTGTTTTTCCAAAAGACTATGGTTCGCACCAAGGTTTTCGAATTGAGTGGTGGTATGTGACCGGTTGGCTGGAGACACCTGATGAAAAGCCATTGGGGTTTCAGGTGACTTTTTTTCGCTATGCAACGGACCATGATTCAGAAAATCCGAGCCGTTTCGCACCCAAGCATTTGATTATCGCGCATCTGGCACTATCTGACCCAGCCGTTGGCAAATTGCTGCATGAAGAAAAAACGGCGCGTGAAAGTTTTGACTTGGCTTATGCCAGGCAAGGCAATACCGATGTGAAACTGGATGATTGGACCTTTGTGCGCGTAGCGGATGGCAGTTACGAAGTTGAAATGCAAGGGAGTAATATTGGCTTGAAGCTATCGTTAAAGCCGACACAGCCGATCCTGTTGCAAGGAGGAGATGGCTTTTCACGCAAAGGGCCAGAACCAGAACAAGCAAGCTATTATTACAGTGAACCGCATTTGCAGGTTGCTGGTACAGTATTTCGCCATGGAAAATCCGTAACCGTTAGTGGAAGTGCCTGGCTGGATCACGAATGGTCATCAGATATTCTGGATCCAAATGCGGACGGATGGGACTGGGTCGGCGCCAATCTTGATGATGGTTCAGCCCTTATGGCCTTTCAGATTCGCCTTAAGAAAGGGGGAAAATTATGGGCTTATGCGGCGCTGCGCGATGCGGCTGGGCATGTCACATTGTTTGAACCAGAACAGGTGGAATTTACCCCGCAACGTACCTGGCGTTCGCCGCACACAGACGCCGTTTATCCTGTCGAAATGCGTATTCGTACCGGTGAGACGGAGTGGCTGCTCACGCCGTTATTCGATGATCAGGAGCTGGATTCACGCCAGTCAACCGCTGCGGTTTATTGGGAAGGGGCGGTGACACTCTCCCGCGACGGTCAACCGGCAGGACGTGGTTATCTGGAGCTGACGGGTTATTTCAGGCCACTGGATATGTAGGTTGTGCGCTTGCAAGTTTCACAGATCAAAGCGCGTTACGCGCGTTTATAGGCTCAACGCACGCGTCATCAATCTGGGCGAATAGCATCTTTATTTTTTGCGCATTGTATCCTGTGAAAGTTTTATTATGATTGTTGCATATCAATTAAGCGATACGCGATGCTCACGCATTTTTACGTCGAAGGCATCAATATTTAATATGGCCAATTGCTGTGCTGAATGCCAAGTGAAACGGGCCCTGCGTTGTTCGAATAGGTGTTGTGGTGCCGTGTTATGTTATTAATATTATTTGTTGCTAAAGGAGCCGAATAATCGTGCAAGATGTAGATTTAACCGTGGATCTTAACAAGATTATTGCTGTTGCCATTGCAGCGGGTCAGAAAATTCTTGCAATTTATCAGAAAGATGATTTTGGTGAGCGCGAAAAAAGTGACAACAGTCCATTGACCGAGGCTGATATTGCATCTCACCAATTAATTATGCAGCAACTGCAAAATTTAACGCCTGCAATACCAATTCTTTCAGAAGAATCCGCCAATATTCCATGGGAAATGCGTAAAACGTGGCATCGCTACTGGTTGATTGATCCACTTGATGGGACTAAGGAATTTATTAAACGTAACGGTGAGTTTACGGTGAATATTGCGCTCATCGATAATCACAAGCCCGTTCTGGGCGTGGTGCATGCGCCAGCTCTTGGCACAACCTGGGTTGGTGAAAAGGAAGGATCAGCGATGAAGATCGTGGCGGGTGAGCAAAAAAAAATTCATGTGATACCCCATGTAACGGGTCAGCCGTGGAAAGTTGTTGGGAGTCGAACGCATGCCGGAGACAGTTTGAAGACATTCCTGTCCAGCCTTGGTCCGTATGAGTTAATTTCTATGGGAAGTTCGATTAAACTTTGTCTGGTAGCGGAGGGCAAGGCCGAACTTTATCCAAGGCTGGGACCTACTTCGGAGTGGGATACAGCGGCAGCTCACGCGGTTGTCAATGCAGCAGGCGGAGAGGTGGTGATTGCTGAGAATGGGCAGCCGCTTTTATACAATACAAAAGATTCGCTACTGAATCCGCATTTTTTAGTGCAAGCGGTAGTACGAAAATAGCTCGGCTCGTCTAGGTGTTGTCTTGTCTGTTGGCTGTTGTTAATGAGTTCTTATTACGAAATATATGTTAAGGATGAGGTGGAAGAGTTTGCATGAATCATGAAATCGAAACGATTCAGCAACATTTAGCAAAGCTGCGTCAAGTTATTGAACAGCATAATTACAACTATGATGTACTGAATAATCCCTCTATTCCTGACGCTGAATACGATCGGCTTTTTCATGAGTTACAACAAATTGAACACCGTTTCCCTCAGCTTGTCACCGCCGACTCGCCAACACAACGCGTTGGTGCGCCGCCACTCAAAGCGTTTTCACAAATTACGCATCGCATCCCAATGCTATCACTCGGCAACGCCCTGGAAGATGCTGAAGTGGCGGCCTTCGACCGGCGTATGCGCGAAGACTTAGAGGTGGATTGTGTTGAATATGCGGTAGAGCCAAAATTTGACGGCCTGGCCGTCAGTCTTCGTTATGAAAACGGCATTCTCATGACAGGCGCTACCCGGGGTGACGGCTATGTGGGTGAGGATATCACGTTAAATCTGCGTACTATCAGGGCAATTCCGCTGCGTTTGACGGCTGACCCTCTCCCTGCGGTGCTGGAAGTGCGCGGCGAGGTGCTGATGTTAAAGGCCGATTTTATGAAACTTAATCAGCAACAGCGTGAAAACGGTGAGAAGGAATTTGCCAATCCGCGTAATGCGGCGGCAGGATCATTGCGACAGCTCAATTCTGGTATTACTGCTGCGCGGCGACTGACTTTTTTTGCGTATGGTATCGGTATCGGTGAGGGAAGCACTGTTCCAAAAGACAAGCATAACCACATTATGGAGTTCCTTGCCGCTTTGCACTTTCCAGTTGCGCCGGAATGCGGGGTTGTCAAGGGTCTGGATGCACTGCAACAGTATTATCATGACGTGGGATCGCAGCGTGATCAACTGCCTTATGAAATAGATGGCGTCGTTTATAAGGTCAATTCGTTGGCGCAGCAGGAAAAACTGGGATTCGTCTCCCGTGCGCCGCGTTTCGCACTGGCGCACAAATTTCCGGCGCAGGAGGCGGTAACTGAACTGCTCGATATTGATGTACAAGTTGGCAGAACCGGCGCTTTGACGCCTGTTGCGAGACTGAAGCCGGTTATTGTCGGTGGCGTAACGGTAACCAATGCCACATTGCATAACGCAGACGAAATCAACCGTAAGAATATTATGATCCATGATAGCGTAGTGGTGCGGCGGGCTGGCGATGTGATTCCGGAAGTGGTGTCAGTCGTGCTGGAGAAACGGCCGTCAAACGCAAAACCGTTTGATATGCCAGATCATTGTCCGGTTTGTGGGGCGAAAGCAGTGCGATTACCGGAAGAAGCGGTGGTGCGTTGCATTGGCGGTCTGTTTTGTCCAGCACAACAAAAACAGGCAATTATGCATTTTGCGTCACGTCGTGCGATGGATATTGAAGGGCTGGGGGAAAAGCTGGTCGCGCAGCTGGTGGATAACGCAATGATCAGGACACCCGCAGATCTTTACAAACTTGGTCTTTCAGCGCTCTCCGGGTTGGCCCGTATGGCGGAGAAATCGGCAAGTAATATTGTCGCCGCGATTGAAAAAAGTAAAAATACCACGTTGGCGCGTTTTATCTATGCATTGGGTATTCGTAACGTGGGTGAAACCACGGCTAAAGAACTGGCGCGTCACTTTGGCAGCCTGGATTCATTGATGTGCGCGAATATTGAAGACTTACAGCAAGTGACGGACATTGGTCCTGTTGTGGCTCAGAGCACCGTCGATTTCTTTTCCGAGCCGCATAATCGTGAGGTTATTGAACAATTACGTTTTTGTGGCCTACGCTGGATTGAACGCGCAAATAAAACCGGTGAATCTGCTCATCATCTCACGCTAGCCGGTAAAACTTTTGTTCTGACCGGGACACTGCCGCATATGACCCGGGAAGAAGCCAGAGAAAAAATTGAAAAGCTGGGTGGAAAAGTAGTTGGCAGCGTGTCGTCAAAAACCGATTATGTAATAGCCGGTGCCGATCCAGGTAGTAAATACGACAAAGCTGTTAAATTCGGTATCAAGATTCTTGATGAAGCCGGCCTGTTACAATTACTGCATTGATAAATATTATTCTGTGCCCGGAATTTCATGACACAATTACTTTCCTTGCAAGAAGCAAACCATATTCTTGATGAAGCTGAGCAGATTTATGCTGCCGATACTGTTGTCGCAGCGGTCAATCAAATGGCTGTAAACATTACTGAAACCATGTCCGATCAGTATCCTTTAATTCTATGTGTTATGGGTGGCGCAGTCGTTTTTACCGGCCACCTTCTGCCGCAACTTCAATTCCCACTGACTTTTGACTACCTGCAAGTCACCCGCTACCAAAATACCACACAAGGCGGAACGATCAACTGGAAAGTTTTCCCGCAGGAAAATCTGCGTGGGCGTGTTGTGCTGGTCCTGGATGATATTCTTGATGAAGGAATAACACTTGTTGCCATTCGTGAGCGTGTAATGAACGGTGGCGCAAAAGCATTTTATAGCGCCGTGCTTGCTGACAAAGATATTGGCAGAGCTAAACCGCTGCAAGCTGATTTTGTAGGGTTGATGTTACCCGACCGTTATGTTTTTGGTTTTGGTATGGATATAAAAGGGGCTTGGAGAAACCTGCCGGCCATATATGCCATAAAACCCTGAACCGGTATTTACCTGGCCAGCGCTGTACGGATGTCACTTTTTTCGCCTGTTGTAAGATGGAAAGCTCAGCCTCCGGGTATGCGACGAGCATGTCGTTGCGACAAGTCGCGTCAGATTTGTTCCATACGTTAGATTCCAGTTCAACCAGTATCACGGGTGTCGTGATGACCCTATCTTCTGGTTTGAACCTTTGTTGACAGAAAGCTTCGAAAGCAATGCTTGCCCATTTGTCGACCATTGTTACTATCGGAGCATCTTCGATCGGTAAGAAATCTGATTCCACTAAACAGCATTACATTAACGGTAGACACGATGAATTGCCGCGATGATCAAGCCACTTAACTCTGCGAGCCGATTCTCTTTGTCATTTGAAGCCGCGTAACGAATTACTTCGGTACAGCTTTGATTTAACATGGCGTTTAAACCCTGGTCTTCGCCTGCGCGCAAATCAGTTCTAATGCCAATCAATTTCTTCCCTTTTGAAAATGCATAGCCGCATTCGAAGCAAGTCCCTGAGTCGCTGTCAGGACCGTCCAGAATCGCGACAAGCATATCGCATGCGTCAATCCCTTTAAGGCAAATTTGCTGCACTTTGGCAAAATCAAAGCGGCCATTGAAATAAGCCTTGCCTGATTCTATTTGTGGGAGGAAAACTTCAATTTTCGGATCTTGTCCGGTAATGGTATTGGCTAAGGATTGATTCCAGATTCGCTCTGCTTGTGTAAAAAGAGGTGCTGCAAAATAAATTTTTATAGACATTACAAGGCGCACTCTGCTGAACAGAGTGATGCTCAAAAATGAATGGGGGATATACTTTACTGGGCATCGACTCGGCGCGGTATTCAGCGTGATCGGCGCTGATAAAGCCCAACTAATTCGGTGCTTGCAATAATATGGTCCCGCATTGCTTTCTCCAGTACAGCTTTGGTGGGAATCTCCAGATCCGGTAAAACCGTATCCAGCGCATAAAGTTTATGAAAATAGCGGTGCGTACCAACGGGCGGGCAGGGACCACCATAACCGGCGCGTTGCCAGTCGTTCATTCCTTGTAGCGTACCGGGGGGAAGCTCTGTGCCAGACCCGCCTTCAGCCAAGCCAGCGGTGCCGGGTGGAATGCTATACAAGACCCAATGCACCCAGGTCATTTTAGGTGCGGCAGGATCTGGAGCATCCGGATCATCAACGATTAATGCCAGACTTTTGGTATCTGCCGGAACGCCACGCCACGCAAGCGCCGGTGAAATATCCTTATCATCGCAAGTATGTTTAGCTGGAATAGATTGGTTGTGAGAAAAAGAATCAGATGTCAGAGTCAGCGCTGTCATAATTTTCTCCGGATTATATGAAGGTCAGGCCGTTTGCTTATCGAATAATTTCTGCAGCAGAAAGCATCTGTCATGATCTTATGACCGGTTTTTTTCGTAAACGGATACTCCTAACGCGGAGGAATGTCGGCATTGAGCGTAAACGCTGCATCCATCGTGCCATTAACGCGTACTGTATAAGTACCCGCATTGAGTCCGGAAACATCCAGCGGAAAAGAGGTTTCGAATGGATCAATCATGGCGATACAACTTGCTTCAGGACCGAGTAAAGTTTCAGCCAAAACAACGATAAACAGACTGTCTTTTCTTGAAATGGCCGGGGGCAGCAACTCAACACAAGGAACCGACTTGTTTCCGGTTACATTAATGTCGACTTGTACAGGGAAAGATTCAAGGACGGCGATCTGCACCGTATCAATGGTGACCAGATTGTTCGTTTTTGCATCAGCCAGCTTGAAATTACCACTACCTTCATGAGATAACTGAATGTCCGTAAAGAAAGTCGGGTTGTCGTTGTCAATGACCGCGCCCTGTGGAATGGTAAAGACATTGTCCTGAAATGTTGCTGGCTGCGCCACAGCCAGTTGACTCAAAACAAAAACCAAAAGACCAAGTAGAAGCTTCTCCATCTTACATGCCCCTTTCCGCAGCAAATGGTTTAAAAAAAAGTTTTTTGTTAGCGCTGAGTGTAATGGAAGCCAGTTTGGTGGTCAAAAAAATTAATTAACCTATTTATAATCTGAAGACGAATAACGGGATGGTGAGTAATTGGAATTGAGGTATTCTGGCGCTGCCGGAGGTTGTGTCGTTAGAACACCCGCAGAATGGAAACTCCTCGTGATATGGTCTCGATTAGTGGTCAATGGTTTTTGAAAAAACATGCATCACCACGACACCGGACACAATTAAACCCATTCCGATTATTGCCGGTAAGTCAGGAACTTGTTTGAATAATACAGCGGCTACTACTGATACCAGAACAATGCCCATTCCGGACCAGATGGCATAGGCGACGCCAATCGAAATAGTTTTTAGAACGAGCGATAAAAAATAAAAGGCCGTTCCATAGCCTACAACGACAATAATGCTTGGGATTAGTTTTGTGAACTCATCCGAGGCTTTTAAGGCGTTTGTGGCGATAACCTCCGCGATAATTGCAATTGCAAGATACCAATACCCCATTCCTTTCTCCTTTGTGTTGTGATTTTGCGCGCTCTGGAGGCGCGGTGCAGAAGCGGACCGAGAAACATTTCAGCCACGGCTGTTATGTAACATCCCAGCTTATATCAAGCTGAGAATAGATGCACGCTCGTATCCTTACATCCTGAATTAAAATACAGTTTCCTGATAAGTGTCAAAACCCGAGTCTGTCGTCTTTGATGATTGTGGCGTAAAACAGTTATTGCTGCCTAACATTAACGGGTCTCTTATCGTCCAGCCGATTTATAAAAATTACACGATCAATTTGACATAAAAATTAACAAACATGAGAAACTGACAGCCGGTAATCAAAACAATAGCGTTCACGTTGCATTACATATACTGTTGCGGCCGCTCACTGTGACGTAACTTTCTTCATTAATAAAACCGGCTGTGATTGCTTGGTAAAGGCTTATGTGTCATAAAATAATAAGACGTATGATTGAGAAACTCACGGCAGTTTTGTTGATATTGTTGCCGGTGCAATTTGTCCAAGCAGAAACCGTAACGGTACCGTTAAAAATTGGTTTTCCATTACTTCGTCAATTGGTTGTCGCCCAATTATTCAATAACGAGTCTGGCTCAGCGGAATTATTAAACGACCCTGACGGCTGCAGCGAAATCGTTTTGTCAGACCCGAAATTCAGTGAATTCGACCGTGACTTAAGAATCAATTCCCGTCTAAGTGCCAAGCTTGCAGTCAAAGTAATGGGGCAATGTCAACCGCTAATGGCTTGGCATGGGCATATCCAAATAATCAGCAGTCCAGTAATTAAAGCGAACAACCCACAGCAAATTTATTTGCAAGTCAAACACAGTGAATTAACCAACCAGAATAACCAACGCTTAACATCGGGTACTTTGTGGGAGCAAGCCAGTGGGCTTGTTCACCCATTATTTGACCGATTCCATCTGGATTTAAGGCCATCCATCAATGAACTTAAAAATTTTCTGCCGCTGTTTTTGCCTGGCCACTCACAGGATCAACTGGATCAGATGCTGGCATCATTGCATCTTGCCAAAATGCAGGTGGCCGCGGATGGCATTCATAGTGAACTGGTTTTTGACGTGGCAACAATTAACGCTCCGCAACAACCGGAGCAAGGCCTGACGCATCAGGAACAGTTACAGTGGCAGCAAAAGTGGCAGAGTATGGATGCTTTGCTGACGCATACCATTAAACATTATGCGGCGGCTACCAAACTTGATAATCTTAGGCTGACATTGTTTGATATCCTGATGGATGCGCGTTATGGCTTGCAAGATGCGCTGCAGCAAGATCAGGTTGATGATCCGGTCAGGCACTGGTTTATAGATAGCTGGACTCGGTTGGTTCCGGTGATGCAGCAAATCAGCGCAGAAAATCCCGAGTATGCCACCCTGGCATTAATGACCATGGTGACCGCAACAGATGCTTTGCAAGCGCTCGATAAACTGGGCCCGGCTTTTGGCCTGGATATTTCCATCGATGGTTTGCGCAGATTGGCAAGAATGCTAAATCATAACGATGATATTAATCCGTTAAAATACGACGAAAACATCGACCTGGAATTGCGGCGTTTGTTTCAGTTTCAATTAGAATCAGAAAACGATAATCGCGGCCAGTCTTCGTTAAATTTCTGGCCAATTCGTGCTGCGATGGCTGCTAGCGATCGACAGCTGGACAACTGGGTTCCTGTTCCCCAGGAGTTGGATCACTATCTTTCCAGGGTGCGGGCGTTATTGCTTAATTCGGCTACGAAAACCGTGGCAAGATCGGCGTTAACCTCCCGGCAACAAGCAGTCTTCAGAAAATTGTTATTGGCAACGGCCTGGCAGGAAAGTTGCTGGCGCCAGTATGTCGTGAAGAATAACAAAATCGTACCAATTAGCTCCTCAACGGGTGATACCGGTATTATGCAGATCAATGAAAGGGTCTGGCGCGGATTTGTCGATCCGCATAAATTACGTTGGGATATTGCTTACAATGTGAATTCAGGCAGCGATATACTCCTTAATTACATGACACGTTATGCCATTGCAAAAGCGGAACATGAACGACATGGCGGTATCGATAACCTCGCGAGGGCCACTTATTCGGCCTATAACGGCGGACCCGGAAAAGTCTCACGCTACCGCAGCCGTCAGGTTTCGCAGGCGCACCGGAAAATTGATGCGGCTTTTTATGATAAGTACCTGAAAGTGAAAAATGGGCAAGAAATGGCTGTGGCAGAATGTTTAGGCGGAAGCAAAGCCATAACGGCCGACTCGCAGCAACCAAAAACAGACAGCGTGCCTGCGATAAAGCCTCTATCGCGGCCGGATGTCGCAACAAAACATTTTATCCATGATGAAGCATGGATAAAGCAACAGGACAGAAACCACTTTACGCTGCAGTTGGGTGTCTTTAGTTCGTACCAAGCGGCGAAAGATTTTATCCGTCAACAAGGGATAAACGGCAATTTTGCAGTGTATCAGAAGCAGAAAAATAAACAGCTTCTTTATGGTGTGGTCTACGGTCGCTATGCGACGCATCAAAGCGCTGAAAATGACAGTGCCCGTTTTACGCATATCAAACCCTGGATACGCCCGTTCAAAGAGATTTGGTGATGATGAATCCTTAACGCCATGAGACGGACTAAAGTAGACTTTTTCAGCGCACAGTTTAAGTTTCTCAATTTTCCGGTGTTTTTTTATGTTTTCTTTATTAGATAAGATAAATTGATGCCAGGCCAAGAAAACTCATAAAGCCGACGACATCTGTGACCGTTGTCAAAACAACCGCGCCGGATACTGCCGGATCGCTGCCGAGTCGTTTCAGAATCAATGGGATGGTTATTCCGGAAATGGCCGCGACAATCAGATTAACGATAATCGCCGCGCCAATTACCAGGCCTATCCCGACATCGCCAAACCAGGCCCAGGCCAGCAACGCGATGACTATTGCCCATAAAAAACCATTAATCACGCCAATGGCAAATTCTTTCCTGGCCAGCCAGAATACGTTAGGGCCGGAAATCTGATTAAGCGATAGCCCACGAATGGTAATGGTTAAAGTCTGGCTTCCGGCGATACCGCCCATACTGGCAACAATTGGCATCAGGATCGCAAGCGCAACAATCTTGTCAATGGTCGTTTCGAATAAGCCGATCACCCAGGCAGCTAAAAATGCAGTTACTAAATTAATGGCCAACCATATGGTTCGCTTTTTTGCGCTGATTGAAACCGGCGCAAACAAATCTTCTCCTTCATCCAGACCCACACCACTCATCAGGGTGTGATTGGCATTGTCGCGAATAATATCCAATACGTTATCTATCGTGATTCTACCCAACAGTTTTCCTTGACCAACAACCGCTGCTGAGATCAGATTATAACGCTCGAAAATCTGAGCCACCTCATGTGTGGATGTTGTTGCCTCCAGACAATTGTTGTCAGGTTGCATGACATCTCCTACCAATACCGCGTCGTCATGGGTAACCAACGCTTCTATTGGTAACATTCCAAGATACTGGCCTTCGCGATCAACGATAAAGAAGCCATGGGTATGTTCAGGCAGTGCGCCTCGCCAGCGAAGATAACGGATGACTGTTTCCAGCCTTACGTCGGGCCGGATTGTTACGACGTCGGTACTCATTAGCCGACCTGCTGTATCTTCTTCAAAAGATAAATTTGTTTCCAGCTTTTCGCGAATGCTGTCACTTAATGAGTCTTCGACAGCGGTACGCATCTCCTCCGGCAGATCTTCGATAACGTCCGCTAAGTCATCGACCTCCATGGCCGCTGCGGCCGAAATTAATTCGGCATGATTCATATCCCTGATCAGGGTGGTTCTAACTTCATCCTGAACTTCAGCAAGAATATCGGCATCTAATGCGCTGGGTATATTTTCCCACAAAAAGCTTCGTTTTTTGGGCGGCATCGATTCCAACAAATCGGCCAGTTCGCCGGGATGAAGGTCACTGATAATGGTTTTAAGAAAAGCAGCATCCTGCTTCTCAATTGCATCGAAGACATCATCCCGCGTTGTGTTTAAATTTGTTGTGGTGTTTAATTCTTGCATAGCGTTATATTTTTCTTAGTTTCTGTTGTTATTCTCGTTTGATACACGAAGCACTTCATTCAAGTCGTCCTGATTAAAGAATCGTTCAACCTGCGGAAACAATTCACGTTCTTCTGTTCGAGTATGTGTTTTCAAAATTATGCCAAATGTTTCCAGACTGTTGTAATTTCCCTGCTGCATTTGTTGTTTCATTTCTCTGAGCAATTGATGTTGTTTTGTCAGATCATCACATAAACGCTGCAATTGTTCATTATATGAAGCAGCCAATTTAAATAAAGTTTGCTCTTCTACCGCGAAATGGCTTTCCCAGATTTCGTCAAATTTTTGTACGATCTGTTTGCATTGCGCTGTAATGAGCGCCATATCATTAGACCGGCTGATATCAATACATTTTTTCGCCAACACGAGCGACTGATGATGCTCTCGTGAAAGCGGGGCTAATTGCTCTTTACGTTTCATACCATTTTTTTACGATTTCAGAACTGTGGTTGTTCGTTATTAATCACTGGCGGCCAGATAAATTAGCGGTAACGACTCATCACTATCCGCCGGCCAACGGTAATATTCAGGATTATTTATTTACCCAGATATCGGATTATTTGTTTTTTTCGATGCTTTCTTGCTCTCGTGCACTGAGAAGGCTGAGGCCAATATATACCATCGCCAGCACCGCGAAAATGTAAGCTCGTATCATGCCTGGTAAGTAAGCCGAGCAATTGCATAATAACAGGGAAAAAATAGGGTGTCAGGCTCAACAGGATAGCAACAATGACGCTGCCACTCATAATATTGCCGTACAAGCGCACCATCAGAGCAATGGTGCGGGAGATTTCGCCGATAACATTAAATGGCAGCATGAACACAGTCGGCTTAATTTAATGTTTAACGTAAGTGAGTATCCCTTCAGAGTTGACGCCATACAAGGGTACCGCAATAAAAAACGTAAATAGCCAACACCGTGGTAGTAGATAATGATGCGGTTGGAGAGGTGTAACCCGGTACGATGCCGATGATTAGCACTTTCAGGAGAGGTTGCCAGCGTGAAACAGCCACGGTGGTTGACAGGTGGCACGTTACCAGCCCCGCACACGCCATTCAGTGTAGATACGTATACTTCCTGGTCGCATTTGAGCAAAATACCCGGGTCGATTGCTGCAAAATGTTCATGATTTGCCTCGTCGTAGAAGCGCAAAATGCTCGGTACCAGTGTAGATATTAAATCAATGCGCCTATCATGTTGGGTTGGGTTCTGCGTAACATTCGTGTGGTGCAGAAGATAATTGACGCGACGATAATTGTTATTCAATTAATGGTTCTTGGTGAAACGTAATCCCAGTTGGAGCATTTCATCCCAGATATCTCCTTTGGCAACACCCTTGCTGATTCTGTCGATTTTAGCGGCATGCAATAGGGCAAGTTTCAGAGATTTTAAATGGGTAGATCTGACAGCTGTCATGATTGTATGCTGTCGATTCCCCCATACTCTGGCTTCTTTCATTAATTGCGCAATGGGTTTGCCTGCATCCAGTCCATGATGAATGCGAATCAGTAAACGAATCTGTTCCGCCAGAACAGCAAGTATCAGCGGTGGCGCGGTTCCTTCTCCCTTTAATTCATCCAGAATGCGTGAATAACGAGTGGGATCTGCCGCGACCATGGCTTCTGATAATTTATACACATCGTAGCGTGCGACATTCAGCACGGCATTTTTTATCTGGTCGAATGACAATACCCCGCTTGGGTAGAGTAATGCAAGTTTCTGGATTTCCTGATGCGCGGCGAGAAGGTTGCCTTCCACGCTGTCAGCGAGAAATTGCAAGGTGTCGGCATGAGCTGATTGGTGTTGCCTGGCTAGACGTTGCTCGATCCATTTTGGTAAAACACCGCGTTCAATTGGCGATATCGCCACAACAATACCGGTCGTATCAAGTGCCTTGAACCATTTTGCTGCTAGGCTTTGTTTGTCAATTTTAGGTAATGTAATCAGCGTAACCGTATCCGGCGGCAATGCCTGACAATAGGCTTCAATCGCTTTGCTGCCTTCTCTTCCCGGCTTTCCGGAAGGGATGCGTATATCCATAATTCGACGATTGCTGAATAGCGACAGACTGTTTGCGGCAAATTGCAGGTTCGACCAGTTGAAGCCGGGATCAACGGTAAAAATTTCGCGTTCGGCGTAACCCTGTTGGCGGGCTGTGTGACGAATTAAATCTGCCGCTTCACCGAGTAATAGCGGTTCGTCGCCAAATAATGTATAGAGTGGCGCCGTATTTTTTTTAAGCTGTTGGGAAAGCTGATCCGGTTTAATATGCATGGTTATAAATGAATCTGCACATGCCAAGGCAGATGCAATCAGCAAGCCATCTTGATCCCAATGAATTTACGCTAGGATTCCGTTTTTAATGCAGACAGACGCCAGATAAGTTGTTGTACTGCATCTTGTTGCATATTATCAAAGAGCATTTGTTCTTCTTGTTGTTTGGCTAGAATCTGTGTATTAAGAAAAGGCAAAATACGTGTTAGAATAATTTGATTAGACGGTATAATTTCTCTTCCGTCGGTGTCGACAAGACGTGAACTAAGCCGGTAAACCAGTTCAAATTCGTTTACTACGCCGCCTGCTGAGAGTGTCAAAATACGCCGTTCAGTTGTTGCGCTGATGATATGCAGTACGGCTTCTGCATCTTCCATTTTATGAACAATGTCGGTGGTTGTGCCGCTACCGATAGCACGCTCCAGATCCGGCCCAATGGAGTGGCCCAAAGGCGCTGAAATATACAGTGACTCAAACGGCAGGCTCGAGATAAGTCCGCGCAGCTTGAAGCCGCAGGCAGTGAGCGCAAGCAACAATAATACGAGAAAGATGTTATGTATGGCGAATTTCATAGAACAATTTTTAATTTACCGGGATTTAGCCAGCTATTGGGATAACTATACGACGATATTTACCAGCCTGTCCGGTACGACAATGACTTTTTTGATTACCCGGTCGTTAATATGTTTTATCACCTGTTCATTCTCCAGTGCAATCTGTTCAATTGTCGTCCGTTCAGCATTTTTTGCCACCCGTATTTGTCCGCGCAGTTTACCATTGACCTGCACGACCAGGGTGATATCGTCCTGGACCAGCGCTGTATTATCGACTTGCGGCCATGGCTGGTCGGATAGTTCGGTTCCAGGTCTGAGTTCCCGCCACAAAGTGTGACATATGTGGGGAATAATCGGCGATAGCAGTAATACGATAGTTTCCAGTGCTTCCTGTATCAGATTGCGGCTTGCCGTGTCAGTGCCTTGTAATCTGGTGAGATTATTCATCAATTCCATTAACGCGGCAATCGCCGTATTGAAAGTGTGGCGCCTGTCCATATCATCACTGACTTTAGCAATCGTTTGGTGCAATTGCAGACGTATCGATTTCAATTCGGCAGAAAGTTCATGATTTAAAGCCGGATCGAAGACAAAGACGCCGTGCTGAACATGGGCATATACTTGCCGCCACAACCGTTTCAGAAAACGGAAAGCACCATCAACCCCGGTTTCTGCCCACTCCAGTGTTTGCGTGGGTGGACTGGCAAACATCATAAACAAGCGGGCGGTATCCGCGCCGTATTGTTCAACAAGATGTTGCGGGTCAACACCATTATTCTTGGATTTAGACATGGTGCCGATGCCGCCCGATTCGACCGCTTGCTTGTCGGCATGTAGCACAGCACCGCAACGTTTACCTTGTTCATCAAATTGAACGTCGACTTCCGTGGGATTGTAATAGGTAATGCGCCCGTTCTCTGATTTGCGAAAGAAAATCTCGTTTAATACCATTCCCTGGGTCAATAAGTTAGTGAATGGCTCGTCGAAAGCGACCAGACCGAGATCGCGCATTACCTTGCTCCAGAATCGCGAATAGAGTAGATGTAAAATGGCGTGTTCGATTCCACCAATATACTGGTCGACCGGCAGCCAGTAATTCACCCGTTTGTCTGTCATTGAACGATTCTGATCCGCACAGGCATAGCGGGTATAGTACCAGGACGAATCGACAAACGTATCCATCGTGTCTGTTTCCCGCCGGGCGGCTTTGCCACACTGCGGACAGTTGCATTCATAAAAAGCAGGTGTTTTAGCCAGTGGATTGCCAGAACCGTCGGGTACCAGGTTTTCCGGGAGCGTTACCGGTAGCTGATCATCGGGTACCGGTACGACGCCACAGTTTTCACAATGGATAAGAGGAATAGGGCAGCCCCAGTAGCGTTGACGTGAAATGCCCCAGTCACGTAAGCGGTACTGTACGCGTTTTTTACCGAGTTCTTTTTGTTGGAGTGCAGTGGCGATGGCGTCGACTGCATCGTTGGATTCCAGGCCGGAAAACTCGCCTGAATCAAAGGTCACGCCATGTTCGATAAAAGCTTCTTTAATGGGTGCTTCCAGGTCATTATCCTTGGGTTTAATAACGGCCTTAATCGGCAATGAATACTGTGAGGCAAATTCAAAGTCGCGTTCATCATGCGCAGGAACGGCCATAACAGCGCCTTCTCCATAACCCATGAGTACATAATTGGCCACCCATACCGGCACTTTCGCGCCAGTCAACGGGTGGATAACGCATAAACCGGTATCCATGCCTTTTTTTTCTTGTGTGGCCAGATCGGCTTCCTTGGTTGCGCCGACCTTGCATTCCTCAATGAAAGCATCCAGCGCAGAATTATTTTTTGCCGCATGGAGGGCAATGGGATGTTCTGCTGCGACCGCGACATAGGTCGCCCCAAACAGGGTGTCCGCGCGCGTGGTAAAGACTTTCAGCGCTTGCGGCATGCCGGATGTTTGGTCAGCGGGAAAGACAATATCGACACCGTAACTTTTGCCGATCCAATTGGCCTGCATCGTCTTGACACGTTCCGGCCAACCGGGCAGAGTATCTAAGGATTCCAGCAACTCATCGGCATACGCAGTGATTTTCATATAATACATCGGGATTTCGCGTTTCTCCACAGGCGCGCCCGTGCGCCAGCCGCATCCATCGATCACCTGTTCGTTGGCGAGAACGGTTTGGTCAACCGGATCCCAATTGACTGTGCCCGTCGTTTGATAAGCCAGTCCTTTTTCCAGCATGCGCAAAAACAGCCACTGGTTCCAATGGTAATATTCCGCATTACAGGTTGCCAGTTCGCGGTCCCAGTCGATACTGAGTCCCAGGCTTTTTAACTGTTTGCGCATGTAAGCAATGTTGTCATGGGTCCACTGTGCAGGCGGCACGTTATTTTGCATGGCTGCATTCTCGGCTGGCAGACCAAAGGCATCCCAGCCCATCGGTTGTAAAACGTTGTGGCCCTGCATACGGTGATAACGGGACAGGACATCACCGATGGTGTAATTACGTACATGCCCCATATGTAGTTTCCCAGAGGGATAGGGAAACATGGAGAGGCAGTAATACTTCGGTTTGTCGGGAATTTCAACCGCTTTGAATGCAGCCGTTTCTTCCCAGTGCTGCTGGGCTTGTTTCTCGATTTCCTGGGGGTGGTATTTTTCTTGCATGGATACGAAATTCTTTTAATTTTAGAAAGGGCTGATTATAACGCGAAGCGTCGCAAGCGAATGCGCCGATTGGCTGGCCGATGAATTAAACGCAACATCTGTATGCGTTGCTGCGATTACACTCATATTGCCAACGGATTACTGGCCCGTTACGGAAAACTGTTGGCTTTTTTCTTCAATTGGCCGTGAAATTTACGTGTTATGCAATGAATCTCAGATGACGCAGACAGTCCCTCATCTGACAGATCAGACCATTGCGGATGCCGGTAAAGGTTTTTCGCGATGGTTTCAATATAATCGGCGGGGGCTACTCTGGCTCGACTGGTGAGAATTTTCGCCAAACAATCATGCGATTATTAGCCGGCATCTGGTCGTCTTCCTGTAACAGTAGGCCGCACTTCTCTGCCTGACATCGTAAATCAGCAAGATCCCGGATTCCGCTCTCAGGATCACGACATTTAAGCCAGTTATCGAACTGTGCATTGCTTTCGCTGGTATAGCGGCCATTTAAGTTAAAAGGCCCATATGTGCAGCAGATCCCGTTTTTCGGCAGCAACTTGCCGACCTGAACAAAAAAACGGCAAACCAGAGGCCAGTGGATGATATGGAGTATGTTGGCGGAAAACACCGCATCGGGCTGTGTGGCGGGCCACTGCACATCATTAATGTCCAGCGCAATGGGGGCGGCAAGATTATCGGAAGGGTATTGCCGGCATTGAGCGCATAGCTGCGGCAGATTTTCAGGTAATTCCGTTGGCTGCCATTTCAGGTGTGGTATGGCGTGAGCGAAGTAGACGGCATGCTGCCCCGTGCCGCTGCCAATTTCAAGCACTGATTTGCAGGTGGCCAAAAGCGGTTGCAGTTTTTCCAGAATGGGATGTTTGTTGCGTTCGGCAGCTTCTGAATAGGCGATTTGCATCATACTGAGTTTGTTATTGTGCGGCGGGTGTTATTTTAAGAATCTTGCCATCATCTTCGTCTGTGAGCAGATAAATGGCGCCGTCCGGTCCTTGTTCTACGTCCCGGAATCGCAAGGTATTTTGCAGTAACTGTTCTTCATTCAAAATTTTGTTATTGCTGATGGTCATTCTGATCAAGTGCCGGCCAGCTAAAGTGCCCACAAACAGATTGCCTTTCCAACGGGGGAAAAGGTCGCCATTATAAAACAGCATGCCGGAGGGCGCGACGGAAGGTGTCCAGTAATGAATCGGCTCTTCAAAGCCTTGTTCAGCATGCTCGTCCTTGATCGGCGCCATCGAATAGTGTACGCCATAGTTGGCTTTGGGCCAGCCATAGTTTTTTCCGGCTTTGGGGATGTTGATTTCATCCCCACCGCGTGGACCATGTTCATGAATCCATAATTCGCCTGTTTCCGGATATATTGCCGCGCCTTGGATACTCCGGTGTCCATAAGACCAGATTTCCGGTTTTGCTTTGGCATTTTTTGCGAAGGGATTGTCATCGGGTATGGCGCCATCTGGACGGATGCGAATGATCGTGCCGATATGGTTGTCCAGATTCTGCGCATCTTCCATATGACTGCCGCGGTCACCAAGCGTGATGAACAAATTACCGTCTGAGGCGAAAACCAGACGCGATCCAAAATGCTGTCCGCCGATGGTTTTAGGTTCCTGGCGGAATATCACCTTGAGATTTTTTAGGCTGTTACCCACGAGCTCGGCGCTCGCCACAGCTGTGCTTGCTGAAGCACCGGCAGGTTCGGCGTAGGAGAGATAAATCAGCCGATTGGCAGCATGGTTCGGATCGAGCGCAACGTCGAGCAGACCGCCCTGTTGCTCGCTAAATACAGTCGGCACGCCTTTGACCGGCCCGGATATGCGGCCGTCCGGCGTGACAATGCGTAACCGGCCAATACGTTCGGTTACCAGCATTCTGCCGTCCGGCAGGAAAGCCATGCCCCATGGATGGTGCAGACCGCGGGCGAGAATTTTGACGTCAATCTGACCCGCTGTGGCTTGAGCGGTTGCTGTATAGGTAAAAAAACAACTGCATGCCAGTAAAATTAAAACACTTGTTTGTAAGCGTACTGTTAGCAAAAATTCTCGAAACATTATTTTCCTCGCTTTCTGAAAGTGTTCGCGGCAGATGAGTTGCTGTATGAATTTATCTTCATCAAAGTTGTTTTCTTGCGATAGTGACGCGATATGTTTTGCGAAACTGAATGTAACATCACTGACGGTCTGTCTCAATACTTGGCAACGATTATTATAAGGATTCATTAAAAAGCGTATTGACGGGGAGTGGCATCTGCCGGGCTGGAGCTTTTAAATAACCGTTCCTGTACAGAAGCAGGAGATGAAATGATTAGCTAATCCAGGGTATGGCTATTGATAATTTGAGTAGCGGATTACTGGGTTCAAGACGTAACAAAAAATTGGTATCAGATAGATTGGTACGATGGCGCGTGCTACGCTTTGCACGTGTTTTTGTTAACCATTTCGACAAGAAAACAGCAAATTATTCTATTTTTTTGGGTCGGAATGGTCATCCGTATCATAAATAATATCCCATAATATCAGTTACTTGACTAATTATCCCGGATCAGTTGTTTACATCATAAACAATAGTGATTATCATTTTAATTATTAACCGTTAAAGTAAGCGCCTGATTCTGTATATGCAATAGAGTTGCTCATTCATAAAAGCGAATTAGCAGCCTGTTTGCATACGCTTAATCGTAATGAAGCGCATGATAGCCAGCCAATATATCTTACTCAGCCAGCCAACAACTTAACGATTTGGACATGGATTTACGCGTGTGAGAAAGATGTCAGTAGAAAATGCGCGATTTCTCAGCGAGGCGATTCGAACCTGTGCGGGACATGAATTCTACAAAAACCAAATACGCAATTTTTGAGTTGCTGGTTGCAAAGCACCTTTCTGACGAGCAAATCCTTGCCCGTGATCAACGGCATAGTCGGTTTAGTTCGGTGAATACCGAATTGGCCTCAGCTTAGCTGTATTCGAATTTCGTTACCGGGCTAACAAATAAGACAAGTTCACAATCATTCATCCAAGAGATCTTTTAGCCAATGTGCTTGGATGTGGATTTTATGTTGCCAGATTTCAGCGTTTCACGAGGGATGATTTTCTTTCTGCGTGAGCGGATTGGTCTGAGTAAGCACTGTCGTTGCATACTCATGGATACACAATCTTTGAGATGTAAACATTATAAAAATAATTATCAATAAATATAAATGTCATGATGATGCTTGTTGAAAATTGGACTCAGGATTTGAGCACACTGTTCATTACTAATCGTGTGCAATTGCGTCGAGCTGCATACAAAATTTTAGGGGATTGGAACCTTTCGGATGAAATTGTGCAGGATGCTTATATTAAGACAACCGAATTATCGGCGAAACAGAATGTCAAGCAGCCGCTATCTTATCTATTCCAAATCGTACGTAACCTGGCTATTGACCAATACCGGCGCAGTGGATTTGAAACAGAGCTGTTTAGGTCAGAGGAAGAAGGATTACACGTTCATGCGGTGACTGGATTGCCCGAAGCCAATGCGATTAATCGCCAGCACCTAATGTTGATTGCGCAGGCGCTAGACAGGCTTCCTGAGCGCACAAAGCGCGTTTTTGTGCTTTATCGTTTAAATGGCTATACACATAGAATGATCGCAGAAGAGCTGAATATTTCAACCTCATTGGCAAATATTCTGATTCATGAGGCAATAGATCATTGTAAAAGCGTTTTATTAAGAAATCTATAGGGCGTGCTATAAAAATCCCAAACAATTTTTATACTTCGCTGCATACAAATGAATTTCATCCAATGTCTTCGTTTTTTTTTGTATTCTTCATCAGCCGGTTCGTCTAATCTAAATAAGAAGCATTCTTATTGAAGACAGTTAATATTTGTTATTTGAACCTGGAATTGAGGGAGTGGACTATATGACGAGTTGCTTTGATCGCGAGGATGGAGTGTTTCGCGTGCTGGTTAATCATGAAGAACAATATTCTATTTGGCCGGAATGGAAAACTGTTCCAGGCGGGTGGAAGGATACTGGCGTATTAGGCGACAAAAAAGCTTGTCTGGATCATATTGAAAAAGTCTGGACGGATATGCGTCCACTAAGCTTGCGGTTGTTTATGGACAACCAGAATTAGTGTGTTACTTCAATGCAAGACCAATTAACACTTTTTTGCTTTCCATGCGCAGGGGCAAGTGCATCGATGTATCGTCGCTGGCGGCGCTTGTTGCCTTCTTGGGTAACTTTAGTACCGATTGAATTACCGGGTCGTGGCAGCAGGATGGATGAACTGCCGAATGATAGTTTTGCTGCGCTGATTCAAAGCCTGTGCCATGAACTTATACCTTCGCTGCCTGAGAAATATGTTCTTTTTGGTCACAGTATGGGTGCTTTGCTTGCCTACGGTGTCGCACAGGGCTTGCGTGCTGAGCGCTCATTTACACCTAAGGCTCTATTAGTAGCGGGTTGTGCGGCACCGATTCGCCAGGACAGTCAGCGTTACAACAACTTGCAGAGTGATGCAGCATTTATTGCCGAGTTGGATAAACAAGGGGGTACGCCAGACGAAGTATTCAATGATCAGGAATTACTGGCCATGACGCTGGATTTAATGAGAATTGATTACCGCGTTTGCGGGAGCTTCGAATACGCCCAATTGCCGCCGTTACCGATTCCCGTCCATTGCTTTGCTGGGCGATCAGATGAGATAAAGGCTGCAAAGTTAAATGACTGGTGCTTAGAGAGTACGCAATTATTTACGTTGGATTGGTTCGATGGTGGGCATTTCTTTCTTCGTCAATCTGAAGACCGGTTTCTGTTTATGTTAAAAAAACGCTTGATGACGTGCCGGGGAGAAGTGCTGCGTGAAACGATTGCATCCGCCTGAACGTGTACTTGTCGAAACTGTGGTTTGGCTTTTCAGTTTTAATTTTTCAGATACCGGTGACTTTGCATTGATTGTGCATTATCTGCAAAAAGTGAGATTGGCAATGCGATCGAATATTGTTATGGCTATGGGTGGGCGGAAGTCAAAGCCTGGACCATTGAGTCGCCCACCCACAGAAACCGCGTCTACGTTAACAAATCAGCGTAAATATTGAGAAATTGATTATCTTTACCGCTTTATTTTTTGAACCCAATGAGGTTCCAGTGAAGACTGGATCGTCGAAAAACAATCGGCTGTAGAAATACGGGCTTGAGGCTATAAAAGCTTTTATTTGTTTCAATTAATATAAAAATGAATACAAGATTGATTCCATCACGCAGTTTCCCTGAAAATTTTGTAACACATCTGCAAACATTGGCGCGCGAACGATCGGATGATACTGCGTTGATTGTGGTTAGTGTCGAAAACGAAATGCTCGTTGACAAGAAATTTGAATATGCATCGCTTGATTTGCAAGTCAGGGCGCTTGCTGCGGTAATGCAAAATCAGTTCTCACCAGGTGAACGTGCGCTATTGCTGTTAAACAACGGTGAACATTATGTTATTAGTTTTTTTGCGTGTCTGTATGCGGGCATCATTGCTGTGCCTGTTTTTCCACCAGAATCACTTCGTGAAAAGCATTTGGCAAGACTGACCGCGATCGCAGCTGATGCAAGGGCAAGTTGTATTCTTACCAGTAAAAAAATTCTTCCGTTGATCGCCAGTGCGGCGACAGTGCAGTTCTCCGAAGCAACCATACTTACCGTAGATACGGTGGATCAAAGTAACGCGTCACATTGGCGCGCTTATATGCCGAAGGGTGATGAAATTGCTTTTCTTCAATATACATCAGGCTCCACTTCAACACCCAAAGGGGTCATGGTCAGTCATCAGAACCTGATGATGAATGCCAGAGTGTTTGAAGAAGGCATGTCGATTAATGCAGATGACATTTTTGTCAGCTGGTTACCGCTTTATCACGATATGGGACTGATTGGCGGGTTATTGCAACCAATACATCGCGGTATTCCAGCAATACTGACGTCACCGAATTTTTTTATTGAGAAACCTGTGCGTTGGCTGGAAGTTATATCGCGTTATCGTGCTACGGTCAGCGGCGCGCCCAATTTTGCTTTCCAACTCTGTGTCGATCGTGTCAGAAGCTCGCAGTTACGAGATATTGATTTATCCACTTGGCGTGTTGCATTCTCAGGCGCGGAACCCGTACGGAAAGAAACAATTCAGGCATTTATAAAATGTTTTAATCCTGTCGGTTTTTCAGCAGGCACGATTTATCCCTGTTATGGTTTAGCTGAAGCTACGTTGTTTGTAACGGGTGGGTTGCGTGGCGGGGGGGTGCAAACACATACTTTTTCTTCTGAAAAACTTGCGCGAGGCTGCGCAGAATTGGCTGCAGATGGCGCGCCGATTGTGGCATGCGGCTTCCCGGCATCCAATCATTCGGTAAAAATTGTAGATCCGGAAAAATTGGTTCAATTGGCGGATGGAAAAGTTGGCGAAATATGGACGAGCGGTCCTAGTCTGGCGCATGGTTACTGGCAACATCCTCAGGAGACTGCGCAAGCTTTTGTTTGTCAGGAAGGAGAACGTTGGCTGCGAACAGGCGATCTTGGTTTCATTCATGCCCGGCAGTTATACATTATGGGTCGATGTAAGGATCTCATTATTATCCGCGGGCAAAATATCTACCCACAAGATATCGAGTTGGTTATCGAAGAAGAAGTGGAAGCCGTTCGTAAAGGGCGGATTGCTGCATTTTCTGTGGAAACGATCGCGGGAGAAGGTGTCGGTGTGGCCGTTGAAGTATCTCGCAATATGCAAAAGTTGATTTCTGCTGAGTCATTGGTCAAGGTGCTTAATGAAGCAGTCAGCGCGAGCTGCCACGAATCTTTATCTGTGGTTGTATTGTTAAATCCGGGTGGCCTGCCCAAGACATCAAGTGGCAAGCTGCAACGAGCAGCCTGTCGCCAGGGATGGCTCGAACGAACACTGGATGCATATGCAATGTATGAGCATGATTGCTTTATCCTCGGTGGGGAAGAGCGCTTGCCGTCTGTACTGACCGA
This sequence comes from Nitrosomonas sp., assembly GCA_021604405.1. Classification (GTDB taxonomy): domain Bacteria; phylum Pseudomonadota; class Gammaproteobacteria; order Burkholderiales; family Nitrosomonadaceae; genus Nitrosomonas. Next base: position 45,322 of record BQJA01000015.1, read on the forward strand.
TGAAACAGAAATCGTGCTGGCAAAGGTTTGGGAATCAGTTTTAAATCGTACCGGTTTGGTGCGTGAAGATCATTTTTTTGCGATTGGTGGCAATTCATTGACTGCTGTGCAGGTTGCCGCGCGTGTTTCGGGAAGTTGGTCTATTCGATTTTCTCCGCGTAGCTTGTTTGAGAACCCCCAATTGCATGCGTGCGCAGCGGAAATCAAATCCCTTTTGGCATCCGACCCGTCTCAGCCGGTTATTGATAATCGCATCTTGCCTATAAGCAGGAAAAATAGGGTACTGCCTTTATCTTACGGGCAGCAGCGATTATGGTTTCTTTGGCAACTTGATCCATCAAGCGATGCCTATCATGTTCAACATGCATTACAGTTATCCGGCGCACTAAATAAGCGAGCATTTTCAACAAGTATTGATGATTTGATTGAACGGCATGATTCATTACGCACCGTCTTCCGAGCGGGTGATGATGGTGCAGTTGAGCAAGTCATTCATCCGGGAGCGTTAAATGTGACAACCGTTATCGATTTGCGTGATGTCGCGATAGCGGAACGTAATGCAAGAATTGAAAGAGAAGTACAGCAGATCATCTCGAGCCCTTTCGATTTAACGCAAGGTCCTTTACTGCGCATCGCCTTAATCCGGGTAACCGAGCGCGAAAGCGTTTTTGTAATCGTCATGCATCATATCATCTCAGATGGTGTTTCAATGCAAATCTTGCTGGATGAATTCGCTTTATTTTATCAGGCGCATGTACAGCAGAAATCGCCCTGCTTGGATAGTTTGCCAATCCAGTTTGTGGATTACGCGCTTTGGCAACAGAAATGGTTGGAAGCGGGTGAAAAAGAAAGGCAGCTGGCTTACTGGCGAAGTCACCTGGGTGACGAGCATCCGATTCTGCAGCTTCCAACCAGCCACCTCAGACAGCCCGCCACGAGTTATCAAGCAGGTCGCTATCGTTTTGATTTGCCTCTCGATTTGCTGGGCAAGTTACGGCAATTGGCGTTGCGTCAGGGCGCCACACTTTTTATTTCATTACTGACAGCTTTTCAAGCTTTATTGTTTCGCTATACGGGACAACAAGATATTCGTGTGGGTGTGCCGATGGCTAACCGCAATCAAGTCGAGACAACTGATTTAATCGGATTTTTCGTTAACGCTCAGGTTCTGCGGAGTCAGCTCGATAATCGGATGTCACTTGGCGAACTGCTGAAACAAACCAGCGAGGCTGCGATTAATGCGCAAAGCCATCAAGATCTTCCTTTTGAGCAATTGGTTGAGGCGCTGCATCCTCACCGTGATTTAAGTCATAGTCCGTTGTTTCAGGTAACTATTAATCATTTGCTAAAGGATTATCGTCGTTTTCAGGAGATTACGGGACTTTCAGTGGCTGATTATTCGCTTCCCGAGCAATCAGCGCAACTTGAATTGCGGCTTGAAACGGTTGAATTACCCGATGGACGCGTAAATGCCAGCTTCATCTATGCGTCAGAATTATTCAATTCATCGTGGATTGAACGTCTGTCGTTTCATTATCTGCGCATTCTGGAGGTATTGGTAAATGGTCAGGATTTGGCGATTAGCGATATCGATCTGTTGAGCAAAGAAGAAAAGCAACAGCTTAAATTCTGGGGGACCAACCAGTATGAATCGCCGGGATTTCAGCCTGTTCATAAATTGATTGAGTATCAAGCAATCAGTAATCCCGACAAGGTGGCCGTGATATCGGATCACCTCGAGTTGAGTTATGCAGAACTTAATCACAAATCAAACCAACTGGCGCATTATCTAATCAGTCTTGGCGTTAAGCCTGAAATGGTGGTTGGCATTGCCGTCGAACGTAATGCCATTGAATTGATTATCGGCCTTTTAGCCATTCCTTAAAGCGGGTGGCGGTTATGTTCCGCTAGACCCGGAATATCCGAGAGAACGATTGAATTATATGCTCGAAGATAGTGGAATTCAGTTTTTGCTGACACAGGCACATGTTAAATCAAAAATTCCCTGCCATGAAAACGTAAAAATACTGGCGCTAGATGCACTTGATCTGAGCGCTGAAATAAAAAACAATCCTGAGATTGTTATGCATCACCATAACTTGGCCTATGTTATCTACACTTCGGGGTCAACCGGCCAACCCAAGGGGGTTTCAGTCTCGCATGGCCCGCTGGCCATGCATCTGGCTTCAATTAAAGAAATTTATGACGTGCGGCCTGGCGATCGTGAATTGATGTTTTTCTCAATAAATTTTGATGCAGCCGCCGAACAATGGATCACCCCTTTGACACAAGGCGCCGCATTGGTGCTTTCCTCAGCAAATGATCTGGCAGGTGATGGTTTCGTGGACTTGATTGAGAAACACCGGATAACGACGCTGCATCTTCCCCCTGCCTATTTGAGAATGCTGTTGCCGATGATGCATGGCAAAGCAAACTCCATTCGTACCTGTATTGCAGGCGGGGAAGCCTGGTACGTCACCGACGTGGCAGGCGTTCGGGATGTGCTCCGGAACGCCCGGCTGGTAAATGCGTATGGTCCGACTGAAAGCGTGATTACGCCAACGGTATGGATTAGCCATACGGATAAAAATACCCGGAAGTTTTGTACCGGGGGGGAGTACGTACCCATAGGAACACCCGTTGGTGCACGTAACGTATATGTGTTGGATACGCAACTCAACCTTGTGCCGCAAGGTGCGATAGGCGAGCTCTACGTGGGTGGAGAAGGGCTGGCACGCGGCTATCTTGAACGAACTGCGTTGACCGGCGAGCGTTTTATTCCGAACCCCTTTGATTCAATGGGTAGCCGCCTTTATCGAACGGGTGATTGGGTGCGCTGGAACGACGAAGGGCTGCTGGAATATCTGGGCCGTGTCGATCATCAGATAAAAATTCGTGGTTTTCGGGTGGAGTTGGGAGAAATTGAGGCACAGCTGCTTGCCCAGACCGGTGTGCGTGATGTGGCGGTGGTGGCTCAGAAAGGAAGTGGCGGCTTGCGTTTAGTCGCTTATTTAGTCCCGCATGACGGTGTACAACTGAGTTCGGCTTTGTTGAAGACGTCGTTAACAGCGACACTTCCTGATTATATGATCCCCAATTCATTTATTTTTCTTGATGCAATGCCTATTAATCCTAACGGAAAAATTGATCGGAAGGCACTTCCATCACCAGAACAATATGACCAAGACGATTACGAACCGCCTGTTAATGAACTGGAAATGATCATCGCTGAAATATGGTCGGATGTACTGGGGATCCATCAGGTTGGGTTACAAAGCAATTTTTTTGATTTGGGCGGTCACTCGCTGTTGTTGATCAAGGTTAAACAAAGACTGGAAGAACACCTTGGTATTCAAATGGCTATCGTAGATCTTTTTAAATATACCACGGTTGCGGGTTTAGCTAAATTTGTAACTCAGGGAAATACCGGTAATGCATCGTTACAGCGTCACCGGGAGCGGGCACAACGGCAACGCGGTACTTTTATTCGACAAAAACAGAAAGCAAAGAGGATACATTAATGGCCAGACCTGAAGAATTTCCGGAAAACACTGATCTCGATATTGCAATCGTTGGTATGGCGTGCCGTTTGCCTGGCGCGGAGGATATCGAGTCTTTTTGGCGTAATTTGCACGCGGGGATTGAATCCATTAATTCCTTTACCGATGAGGAACTGCTTGCGTGTGGCGTATCGCCTGAAGTACTTAAAGATCCGCTCTACATAAAGGCAGGCGCTCAACTCAAGGATGTCGATCTCTTTGATGCTTCTTTTTTTGGTTATACACCACGTGAAGCCGCGGAAACAGACCCGCAACATCGAATTTTTCTTGAAGTGGCATGGCAGGCTTTGGAAGACGCGGGCTACGATATATCAAGGTACACCAATCCGGTTGGTGTCTATGCGGGATGCGGTGTCAATATTTATCTGTTAATGAACCTAATGTCCAGCGGATGCATGTCAGATATGCAGGATATTTCTGCATTGCAAGGGCTTATGAACGGTAATAATAAGGACTCCATGACCACAACGGTTGCCTATAAGCTCAATTTGCGCGGACCGGGTATTACCGTTCAAACTGCATGTTCGACCTCTCTTGCTGCAACGCATGTGGCTTGTCGCGGCTTGCTCAATCATGAGGCTGATATGGCCATCGCGGGTGGGGTATGGGTGAATTTGCTGCATAACGAAGGCGGTTATCTTTATCAACCGGGTGCGATTCTTTCGCCGGATGGTCATTGCCGTGCGTTTGATGCCAAGGCTGCGGGGACGGTGATAGGCAGTGGTGTGGGTGTTGTGGTCCTCAAGCGGCTGGCAGATGCCCAGGCTGAGGGCGATACGATCCATGCGGTGATTAAAGGATCTGCGATCAACAATGATGGATCAGCAAAAGCCGGTTATACCGCTCCCAGCATTGAAGGACAAGCGGAGGTCATTCTGGCGGCCCAGGCCAATGCAGGTGTTTCTGCGGATACCATCAGCTATGTTGAAACGCATGGCACTGGCACAAAGATTGGTGACCCGATTGAAATTGCAGCGTTGACGCAGGCTTTCCGGGAGAGTACCGATAAGCGTGGTTTTTGCGGTATCGGTTCAGTCAAGACGAATGTGGGTCATTTGGATGCGGCGGCTGGCGTGGCAGGTTTGATTAAAACTGTGCTTGCTTTGAAATATCGGAGTCTCCCGCCCAGTTTAAATTTTGAACAGCCTAATCCGGAAATCGATTTTGCTTCGAGTCCGTTTTACGTCAATACCGAGCGTAAAGCATGGACAAACGGATCGACGCCGCGTCGTGCAGGCGTCAGTTCGTTTGGGATTGGTGGAACTAATGTACACATGGTTGTTGAAGAAGCGCCCGCGATCATATCATCCGAGTCTTCGCAGGACTGGCAAACATTAATGCTTTCGGCTAGAAGCGCAAGTGCACTTGAAAAAGCAGTTACTCGTTTGCAAAATCATTTGACTGCTCATTCAGAACAACCCTTATCTGATGTTGCCTATACGCTTCAGGTCGGAAGAAAGAATTTTTCTTACCGGACGATTGCATTGTGTCGAGACCGTGAAGATGCCGTGATGTTGCTGCAGAATCGCGATGAAGACCGTTTCATGACACAGCACGTGGCATTTGAGAATCGTCCGGTCACATTTCTTTTTCCGGGGCAAGGGTCGCAATATACCAATATGGCTCGCGATCTCTATCACAATAACAATACGTTAGTTTTCCGCCAGGAGCTGAATCGTTGTTTTGATTTGCTTAAACCGCATCTTGATTTTGATCTGTGCAGCATATTGTTTCCTGATAACAATGAGGAAGACCTTGCTTTAGCCTCGGCGCGGCTCGAGCAAACCGAAGTTACACAGCCTGCGTTGTTTGTTATTGAATATGCCTTGGCGAAATTATGGATGTCATGGGGTATTCAGCCCACATCAATGATAGGTCATAGTGTTGGTGAGTACGTGGCAGCATGTCTGGCAGGTGTGATTTCCCTGGAGGATGCTTTGCAGTTAGTCGCGATGCGTGGACGCTTGTTACAGCAAATGAACAAGGGGGCTATGCTGGCTGTCATGCTGTCTGAGGACGAACTCATGGCATTAAAGATTGCGGACTGCGATTTGGCGGCGATAAATGGGCCAGCATTTTGCGTTTTATCTGGTACTTCTGCCGCTATCGACGCGGCTGAAAAAAGGCTTGCCGAGCAAGATATCGGTTGTCGGCGGTTGCATGTTTCGCATGCTTTTCATTCCAGTATGGTGGAGCCGGTTGTGTCCGTTTTTGTTGATCGGGTAGCCCGGGTAGCGTTGCGTCGACCTAAAATTCCTTTCTTTTCAAATTTGAGCGGGGATTGGATTACTCCTCAAGAAGCCATGGATGCCGGTTACTGGGGACGTCATCTGCGTGGAACCGTGCGTTTTAATAATGGCTTGCAAAAGTTACTGGAAAATGAAGCGCAGGTTATTCTCGAAGTTGGTCCTGGTGAAACATTGATTACACTGGCTCAGCGCCATCCTTCAGCAAGACCTGAACATCTGATGGTGTCCTCGCTGCCTCACCCAAACAAAAACTATGGCGCGCAAAAACACCTGTGGCTCAGTCTTGGCAAGCTTTGGCTCAATGGATTAACCATCGATTGGGAGAGTTATTATCCTAAATTCCTCAGTTAACCAGAATCTGACGCCAAGAAAAATGTAGGTGAGTCGAGAAATTGTGTTTTTTGGGGTCTGGTAGCGACAATTTTGCTGATGATATAGCGAACCAAAGCTGGCCAGCGTTCTGCCTTAGGCAAC
>BQJA01000016.1 GCA_021604405.1 Nitrosomonas sp.
GCTCTTCGCTTCGCCACCAAATTTTTGCGTCAAAAGCGTCGTAATCGCCGCCGTCAGCGTGGTCTTGCCATGATCTACGTGCCCTATCGTGCCAACATTTAAATGCGGCTTCGATCGCTCAAATTTACTTTTTGCCATGATCTAAATTCCTCTTAGCGTACATTTATCATCCCGACCTGTACAATTAAATCTTATGGTGCCCATGGCCAGGATTGAACTGGCGACCTCTCCCTTACCAAGGGAGTGCTCTACCACTGAGCTACATGGGCAAGCAACTCTGGCATTATTACTCCACAGCCTTAAACTGGAGCGGGTGAAGGGAATCGAACCCTCATCGTAAGCTTGGAAGGCTTCTGCTCTACCATTGAGCTACACCCGCATCTAAAAGTTAGAAGGAGCGCATCCAGACGATCTTCTATCAATATAAACTGGTCTTCCCTAACCCGAGACTGTCACAACAACCCAAAACAATACATTTTTTATCCTAATGGTGGAGGGGGAAGGATTCGAACCTTCGAAGGCTGAGCCGTCAGATTTACAGTCTGATCCCTTTGACCGCTCGGGAACCCCTCCAAACGGAACCGGGGATTATGTATATTTTTTACCCATAAGTCAATTTCCAATTTTACTTTTATGCTTTGATTGTCACATTTTCATAACAAATCTTGTTATGAAGTGGATATTTTTATCCAACATCAAACCAAAATCTCATAAATCTATTAAGCGTTATACCTTACTATTCGATGAGTTATACAAAGAACCATGGTTACTCAAGACGTATCCTCGGATCGACTAGCGTATAGGAAATATCTGTTAACACCAATCCAACGATATACAACATCGAACCCAAAAATACCATCGCACGGACTATCGCAAAATCCTGTGAATTTATAGCCTCGATTGTGTAGCTACCCAATCCAGGAATACCAAAAAATGATTCGCTGATAAGACTGCCCAAGAACAACAACGGAATAATCACCACAACGCCCGTCAGAATAGGAATCATGGCATTTTTCAGCACATGCTTAAATAATATGAGACTCTCAGGCAAACCTTTGGCGCGTGCAGTCCGCACATATTCTTTACCCATTTCCTCCAAAAAAATAGTACGATACCAACGTGTATTAGCACCGGCACTACTGATCACGCCAATTATAACCGGCAGCAGCAAGAATTTACCCATATCCACTCCACCTGCATACCCAGAAATGGGCACCAAATGCCAAAGTTTACCAATAAGAAATTGCCCGCCAATGATATAAAACAAGCTAGATATCGACATGAGCGCAACACATATAACCACCCCCCATAGATCAATATATGTCGCACGAAAAAATACCATCAACAACGCAAATGTAATGTAGGCAAGCAGCCCAAGAATAAATACTGGCAACGCAATTGCCAGGCTTGGTACCATCCTTGTCTTAATCTCGTACGCAATATCACGCCCATCATCTGCACGTCCGAAATCAAACACAAACATTGCCAGCGATTTCTCAAAAAAAATGGTACTGGTAAATTTTGACAAGCCATTTTCATCATAATTAACTAACAACGGCTTATCGTAGCCTCGTTCCTGCTTCCACTTTTCAATCGCTGCCGGCGTTACATATTTAACACCCAAATTCATCCGAGCCATGTCATCCGGCGTGTTAATTACAAAAAACAAGGTAAATGTAATGAGATTTACACCAACAAGAATTGGTATCGCATAAAGAAGCCGTCTAATTATGTACCTAAGCATTCTTATCTTTGCTGTCAAGAATCATGACGACTCAATCCCAACGCCACACCACGTTCTCTACGACGATAAGCCATAAACGCTGGAATCAGTCCCAATGTTGCTACGATCAGCACCAGTACCAGTGGCCATAGCACGGGCTTATTCCATTCCTGTCGCCTTTGTTGACGTAACGCTGCATCAATCTTATGATACTTGACCGTATTATGGGCCATTCTATTTGGCTTCACATTTTTATACCAAGAATGATACAAACCATATATTCTTGGATGATAGCCCCATAGCCAGGGAGCATCATGACGCAAAATATCAATCATCCGATCAATAATTTGTTGACGCTCAGCATTATTCCTCATGTTTTTCATTTGTTCGAACAACTGATTATATTCTTCATTATCGTAATTAGCAGCGTTCTCTCCATTGTTCCCCACCTTCCGCTGCGGCCCGTATAGCAGGAATAAAAAATTTTCTGGATCCGGGTAATCTGCATTCCAGCCCCATTCAAAAATTTGTGCATTACCCTTACGAATCTTATCTTGAAAACGGTTGTAATCAGTACTTCTAACAACCAACTGGATATTCAGTTTCTGGAACTGCTTGCGCATCCAATCGAGCATTGATTTATCCTCCGAACTACGCGCGGTAACGTCGAAATATAAAACTAATGGCGCGCCTGTACTGCTATCGATTCCATCGGGATAACCTGCCTCGGCAAGCAACGTCCTGGCTGACTCAATTGACTTGCGCTGCGCCCGCCCGTCTTTCCAATCATATACGACCGGATTAATACCCGCTTCACCCTCTCGGTGTCCAGGAACACCTGGAGAAATAGGTCCATGCGCTGGCACCCCCCGGCCATTCGCAAATATTGAAATAAATTCTTCATAATCAACCGCAATTGAAATAGCTTGCCGCAATTTTTTAGCTGATTCACGCGCACGCTCAGAAATACCGCCAACAACTGGGTCCAGCATATTAAATCCCATATAATATGTTGAGGGCGCTATCGCAGCCTCCAATCGTATTCCTTGCGCAAGCATCGTATCTGTTACTGTCGCTTCTCCCTGCCCAATAAGTTGTACCGCTTGATCAAAACTATCAGAACCAATTCCCGATGCATCATAATATCCCTGTAGAAATTTATTCCAGCGAGGAATACTTTCCCTTTCCCGACTATAAATAATTTTTTCAATAAACGGCAAAGGCTTACCTGCATCATCCAGCAAACCATTTATCACATCCCCAGGCATTCCCTCCGTTGGATAAGATTCACCATGAAAATTCGGGTTTCTATCCAGCACCATAATTTGATTTGGATTATTCTCGGTCAACATATAAGCTCCGGTACCAACCGGGAACCAATCCAACGTTATGTTTTTTTCAATTAATTTCTGCTGCGAATAAAACCGCTCTGCTTCCCAGGGAATTGGCGCAAAAAATGGCATCGTTAGCCAAAAAATGAATTGCGGATACTTACCTTTAATCTTTACGTGATAGGTATAATCATCAACAACTTGGACGCCATCCAGAGGAAATTTATTTAAATCAAGGTAAAAATTATCTTCAGGCTTTTCGTCAACCACTTTCTCAAGGGTTGTCGCAAATTCTCGAAGACCTTGAATATAGTCCGCCATTAACTCAAATATCGGCGAATGCAGTTTTGGATGAGCCAGGCGCTTTATCTGGAAAACATAATCTTTTGCAGTCAACTCACGGGTTGACATGTGCGGAAAATCAGAAAGTTGATAAATCTTTGTAGTTTCTTTATCTGACAAATTATGGAAAAGAAACTCGTCCTGCTCATCAACCGCAAATGCCGGGTGCGGTTGAAAATAAATACCTGGCTTGATAGAGATCTCATAAACAGTATATGCAATATCGGCAACGCGTGCATTGTCTGACAACCGGTAACCATCTTTGTTGAAATAACTGACAGCCGGCATCCGACTGGCAGTCAACGGAACCAGCACATAAGGCTGCTTTAAATAATGATATTGCAGCGGTGGCTCATAGATCTGGGCGGTGAGCTGAATTTCATTAGAACTGTAGGATTGCGCCGGATCCAGGTGTTTAGGCCGTTCTACAAAAGCATTGTAAAGGATATTCTTATCTGCATCAGCAGCTTGGTAAGGATTGTTCCAGCTCTCATCACCACACGCCGACATTAATACTATCGCACACAATAAAATAATCCGTGCGTAGATATCGTTTTTTACCAACATGTTATTTTTTATAAAACACCCAATATCAACAACCTAACATTCACCATCCGATAATATCCAGCGCGGTTCTCCACGCATTAACAAGCTTACGTTATAATTTAGCAAATTAACATATTAAAAGGGAATTTAAATGGGCTTTCTTACCAACAAGCAGATTCTTATCACGGGCCTGCTGAGCAACCGTTCTATTGCATACGGCATTGCCAAAGCCATGCACCGCGAAGGCGCTTCACTCGCTTTCACCTACCAGGAAGAGGATATACGTGGACGTGTTGAAAAGCTTGCCGCTGAATTTGACAGTCGTCTATTATTTCCCTGCAATGTAACAAATGACGAAGAAATAACTCGTTGCTTCGAGCATTTGAGCAACCACTGGGATGGACTTGATGGCATTGTCCATTCTATCGCTTTTGCGCCACGCAAAGCACTTAGCGGGGATTACCTTGAAAGTGTGGACCGTGATGCTTTTCGCATCGCCCACGAGGTAAGCTCTTACAGTTTTTCAGCACTGGCAAAAGCCGGCCTGCCCTTGATGCAGGGCAGAAAGGCCGCACTTCTGACACTATCTTACCTTGGTGCGGTCCGGGTTATGCCAAACTATAATGTCATGGGACTCGCTAAAGCCAGCCTGGAAGCAAATGTGCGCTTTTTAGCATCCAGCCTTGGCAGCAAAGATATACGCGTTAATGCCATTTCCGCCGGACCAATCAAAACGCTAGCGGCAGCAGGTATCGGCAACTTCGGAAAACTACTCGGCTATACTGAACGCGTTTCGCCGTTAAAACGCAATGTAACCACTGAAGAAGTTGGCAACACCGCAGCATTTTTATGCAGTGAACTAGCCAGCGGTATTACCGGTGAAATCACCTATGTTGATGCGGGATTTAATACCGTCGCTTTTGATCTCAACGAATAACAATATCACACATTAAAAATCTTCCTGGCCTTGCCTGATACTTACGTCATATCGTTGCCTTAATCCGGTCAAATAAGACGCCGTTTCTTCTTGAGTAAGCATCTGTTGTAATTGTTTGCTAAAACTTCTGTATTTGGATTCATCCTCAATCAGCGCGGCCATATCTGGCTCAATGACATGATTGATACGTATCAGGGTAAAGCCGCCTTGGGGATTTCCGATACCGGTAAAGGCCGGGATTTCAGTTAACTCTTTTTTAAATATAGCCTGCATTACAGAACTGTCGATGCCCTGCGATTCAATATAGGATACTTGTTTCGGCTCACCCCATGAAATCTCCAATTCAGCACCTTCCTGTAATTGTGCAAGCTTCTTCTCTCCTTTCTCCAGCGCCATCTCAGCGGCCATTTGCACCTTTAAACGCTCAACAATTTCATCTTTTACGATCGTTAACGACTGCATGGATGGCGATCGGTGTTCCAATACTCTCGCAGAAACCAGTGTGTCCGGCGTTACTTCAATAGCTGGCGTATTGTGCTTATCTACAATGACGTCATCTGAAAAGATTTCCTCAAATAACCGATCATGAGCAAGAATAGTCGGCTCGTTTGACTCCCTATCTATCCAATCACTCTGTTGAATAGATAGGCCAAATTGTTGCGCAGCGGTTTGCAGTGTATCACTCTGCTCATAAACTATATTACTGAAGTCTTCGGCTATATCCCCAAAAACAGTCTCAGCTTTTTGCATTCTCAAATTATGCGCAATCTGTTCCTTAACCTCGCTAAAATCAGCTGCTTCAGCAGCTTTAATAGCGGAAAGCTGAATGATATGAAATCCGAAATTAGTTTCAACCAGCCCACGAATCTCTTCTGGCTCCATCTGGAAAATTTCGTCTTCAAATTCTTTTACCATGACCCCTCGGCCAAAAAAACCAAGATCGCCACCTTGGGGCGCGGAACCAGGATCGTCAGAATGCTGCGCCGCAAACTCAGCAAATTTGCCTGGATCCTGCCTGAGTTGATCCAACACATCTTCTGCGTTACTTCTTATTGTTTCTTTCTCTTCATCCGATGCCGTGGCCGGAACTGCAAACAAAATATGACTTGCCTGCCGCTCTTCAGGCTGGCCAAATTCATTTTGATGCTCATCAAAGTATTCAGCAATTTCATTGTCCGTCACCGCTTGCTGCGCGGCCACTTCTTCCAATGACAATACAAGATACTCAACCCGCACTCGCTCAGGCAAAAGAAATTCATTCTGATGCGTATCATAATAGGATTCAATTGCCGCATCATCCGGTTCAACCTGCGACAAAAACTGCTCAGGCTCAATTTGAAACAAATTAATTTCTCGCTGCACTTCACTTAAATACATAATTTTTTTGGCCACTGTATTGGATACAAAACCATTCTCACTATATGCATCTAATAACTGTTGCAGCATTAATTCCTCTTTCACACGCGATTCAAAGTTCAGCGGGCTAATCCCCTGAGCCCGCAACAAATCTTCATAACGTTGAGTAGAGAACTGCCCGTCTTGCTGAAACTCTGGAATATCACCGATTGCCCGCACCAATTGAGAGTCCAACACTGTCATACCGATATTTAGCGCTTCCTTCCGGAGTAGTCGCTGTTGTATCAAACTTTCCAAAACTGAAAAACGCACTTCTGGGTTATCCAGGATGGCACTGTCAAAATTTTCGCCCAACATTCCGCGCATTCTTTCCTGTTGATCGCGTAACGCCTGCTCAAATTCTCGACGCTGAATTTCATCCCCATCGACAACAGCCACAGTGCCTTCACCACTATCCCTGCGGTACGATTCGAGTCCAAAAAACAAAAACGGCAGTACCGCTAGCAACATTATCACCTGGACGACACGTTTTTTTCGGTTGACAAAATCAAACACAATTTAAATTCCAACAGAATGAGTAAGAAGAAAGGGTGAACGATCGTTCACCCTAGTCGCGCCAAAAATGTGGCGGAGTGGACGGGACTCGAACCCGCGACCCCCGGCGTGACAGGCCGGTATTCTAACCAACTGAACTACCACTCCAAAACTTAATAAAATTAACTGGTGGGTGCTGACGGGATCGAACCGCCGACATTCGCCTTGTAAGGGCGACGCTCTACCAGCTGAGCTAAGCACCCTGTCTGAAAGGGCGCTAGTTTACTGCATCTTTTAATGCTTTACCAGCACTGAATTTAGGAACCTTAGCCGCTTTGATTTTAATGGTGGCACCTGTTCTAGGATTACGGCCCGTCCGCGCAGCTCGCTCACCCACTTTGAAGGTTCCAAATCCGACCAGAGTCACGCTGTCATTTTTTTTTAGAGCCCCTTTAATCGCAGAAAGTGCGCCATCCAACGCACTCCCTGCTGCAGCCTTTGAAATATCAGCGGATTTTGCAATTGCCTCAATAAGTTCGGATTTGTTCATGAATTTCCCCTTTAACGTTATCGGTAATTAACACACTAGCAGTTTCTGCACTTGTCCTTATATCAAGCCATTCTTACTTGGTCAAGCAATTATAGGAATTTATAGAAGGGCAATCTAAAAATAAAATAATCGAGTGTGCGATATTCAATATACGTCATCCTGCATGCTTAGAATGGGAAATAACACCCAGCCACTCATATTTACAAATTCTTATAAAATAGAACATTAAAAAAATAAACCGATAAATCAACAGGAAGCAACACAAATACCTCATAAACGCTCGATTTTCGGGTCACGATTGAGCAATATCTCCACTGCATCTCTAGCTGGCACACGCTCATATAATATACCGCAGATAGCTTGAGTAATTGGCATTTCAACTCCTAATTCTCTACTTAAGCTTTGCGCCGCTGCTGCTGCATACACTCCCTCAGCAACATGACCTAATTGCCGCAAAATTTCAGACAAAGATTGACCATCCGCTAGCATTAGACCTACACGTCGGTTACGTGACAAATCTCCCGTACAAGTTAAAATCATGTCACCAACGCCAGATAAACCCATAAAGGTTTCCAAGCACCCACCCAGCTTGACACCAAGCCGAGTGATTTCCATCAATCCACGGGTAAGCAATGCAGCACGCGCATTATACCCAAAACCCATGCCATCAGAAATACCTGCAGCTATACTAATTACGTTTTTGATAGCACCACCCACCTCAACGCCAATAACATCCTTACTCGAATATACTCGCAATCGAGTACTGTGTAATTGCAGCGCTATTTTTTGGGAAAATTCTTCGTCATGTGATGCCAATGTTAATGCAGTAGGCAGTCCTTGTGCAACTTCCTGTGCAAAACTGGGCCCTGACAGCACACCACTCGGCACCGCACTCCCATATTCCTCTTGCACAATCTGATGAGGCAGCTTTGCCGCCTGCGACTCAAATCCCTTACATCCCCATAGTATGGGAATTGCCAGCCCGGTCGCAACAACACTGCGCAAAGTTTCTCGCAACCCAGCAACGGGAACAACAATTAACGCAAATTCCGCCGCACCAAGTGCAACATCAAGCGCAGAGGTTAAACGTATCGATTCAGGCAGAAAAAAACCGGGAAGAAATTGTTGATTATTCCGTTGTGCGGTCAACGCAGCGAGATGGTGGGGATCCTTGGTCCATAAAGTTACTTGATGTCGCGATGAAAGATTAATCGCTAACGCCGTACCCCAGGCTCCTGCACCGAGTATGGCAATATTCATACACCCCAGACCTGGCTAATCCTGATATAACCGATTTGTCCGTCGAAATGACGCACTTTAACCCATCCTACTGCCGTCGAATCAAGCCATTCCATCACCACATCTTTCTCGGCTTGAAACAGTAGATCTGAACTTGTATCCGCCGCCCGGAAAACATCTGCCAGCGGGACCGTGACAATGATATAACGTTTGTTACTTAAGGATTTCTTTTCGACCCAGGCAAAAACACCACTGCTATCGCGCACCTTAACCCAGTCCTCAACATTTACCACTGCCTCAACAGGTAAAAAGCGGCTGGCCACATACAATTTCTCAGCCTTAAGAGACGGGGCGTCATACATGATAACCGCATGATCTGATACAGATAAAAAAACAATTCCAGCAACAGCACGCTCATTAGATATCAACAATGAAAATAACACCAACATTAGAAAGCATTGGTGGGACCACATGCGAGCTCTAAAGAATGGAAGGATATTCATTTTAATATTTTTTTCTTGACTAATCAGACTGTTCAGCAACAGCCTGATTCTGGCGCTGATTACGTTGATAAATTGCCTCAAAATTAACCGGATTCAAAAGAATTGCAGGAAACCCTGCGCGCGTTACAATATCCGACACCGTTTCACGCAAATATGGAAATAAAATGTTGGGGCAAGTTATACCGAGCACTGGTTTTATTTCTTCTTCCGCTATATTACGCACCTGAAAAATGCCGGCTTGATGAGCTTCCACCAAAAACATAATTTTATCCTTTACCTTAGCAGTAACGATACCAGTCAATATTACCTCATACATTCCATCATCAAAACATTCATTTTTGTTGTCAAGCTGTACGTTTATTTCAGGCGCATCACGTTCAAGATAAATACGTGGTGCGTGTGGAATTTCCAGAGACAGATCCTTAACATGAATTTTTTGAATATTAAAAATTGGTTGCTGCTGTTCGCTCATAGTTAATACCGTTTTATAAAATATTACAAATTGATCAATACTATCAAACTTATCGAATAATGAACCTGCACGTATTCGTGCATCGTCCAATACAGAGTTAGCTTGTCAGTAACGCCAGCAATTTACCTTTATGGTCCAGCTTTGCCAAATCATCATAACCGCCCACATGCGTTTCCCCAATATAAATTTGAGGAACAGTACGTCGGCCTGTTTTTTTCATCATTTCCTTTAGCTGTTCAGGTTCAAGATCAATACGAATTTTGTCGATATCGGTCACCCCCCTGGAACGCAGCAAACTCTCAGCCCGAACACAATAAGGACAAAATCCGGTTGAATACATTGTTATTTTAGGCATAAAATTTCCTTTAACGTTTTACTATCGGCAAATTTGCGCGTCGCCAAGCATCAATCCCACCCTTGAGATCATGTACCTGGGTAAATCCGTTTTTATGCAAAATCGAACTGGGCTTACTCGTTCGAGCACCACTTTTATAAATCATCACTATCGGGTTTTCTTTATATTTTTCCAGTTCGTACCAACGCTCACTCATTTTTTCAGCAGGGATATGCTTTGAATCAGGTAAATGACCCGCAGCAAATTCGCTGTCATCGCGAACATCCACTACCTGAGCATTCTGATAATTAATAAGCTTGATTGCCGCCGTCGTATCGATCTCAGTGACAGTTTTACGTGAAATCAACGGCCATAACAACATCAAGCCACTTACAACTGCGGCAATAGCAAAGAGTAAATTCTCTGGTCTAAGAAGAAAATTATCGGGTTCCATACGCTTTTATTCGCTTGCTCCATTGGTTGATTTGTATTAGTAATGAGAATCCGGGCTACGTCTCACGTTATTCAAGCTGCGGCATATTAACACCGTCATTGTTGTTCGATTCAAAAACGGGTGGCAAATATCGACCGGCTCTTAAACTACCTGCGAGAATACCGGGAAAATTTAATGCGTTTTCTGTCGAAAACTGTCGACAATTAATAATACTGCGCCGATAAAAATTGCCGAATCGGCTATATTAAATGCCGGCCAATGATAACTGCCAATGTAAAAATCCAGAAAATCGACAACATGACCAAGCGTAATGCGATCCCACAAATTCCCCAACGCACCGCCAAGGATAAGGCTCAGCGCCAGACAAAACATTTTATTTGCAGCATGCCTGTACAGCAGGTAAATAATAAGAATCGAAGCACCCGCCGCAATACCGCTCAAGAACCAACGTTGCCACCCTGATGCTTCACTCAGTATACTAAATGCAGCGCCTGTGTTATAGGTCAGCACTAGATTAAAAAAACCAGTTAATGGAATTTGCTCGCCATAAAACAAACTAGATTCAACCCATCGCTTGGTCACCAAATCAAGTACCAAGATAATGAATGCAAGACCCAGGCTTACGTACATCTTCATAAAAAAACAAACGCTAAAAATGGTAATCTTCTAAGCATAATGCCGCACCTCGCCCACCCCAAAAAGATTGGTCACACATCGACCACATAACGTCGGACAATCAGCATGATCACCCACATCTTGACAATAATGCCAACAGCGCTCGCATTTTACCTGTTTAGAAGGTATTACGGAAATCACTGCTTCACTGGGTTGGCCAACTTGCTGCAAATGAACTTCAGAAGTGATCATAACAAACCGCAAATCATCACCCAGAGAATGCAACAATTCATAATCCTCGCCATATGCGCAAATTGTCACATTCGCCGCCAGTGATGAGCCAATCTCGCCATTTCCCCGGGCATCCTCCAATTCTTTTTGAACTTGAGCGCGCAGCTCACGAACCCTGGCCCAGCGTTTCATTAAAGTCTCTTCGTCAGTTTGCGACGAAAACTGATACCAAGTGTGCAACAGCACACTATCATCCATGTCGCCCGTCAGACACGCCCAGGCCTCGTCCGCTGTAAAACTTATAATTGGCGAAAACAAGCGCACCAAGCTGTGCGTCATATGATATAACGCATGCTGCGCGGAACGGCGCGGGATACCATCCGCAGCAGCAGTGTACAACCGGTCCTTGAGAATATCCAGATAAAATCCACCCAGATCTTCGGAGCAGAAATTATGTAATTTGTGCACTACCTGATGAAACTCATAGCGTTGATAATGTGATATCAACTCCTGTTGCAACGTTTTGGTGAAAGCAAGCATATAGCGATCTATTTCCAACCATTCTTCAAATGGCAGCACATTTTTGTCTAGATCAAAATCGGCCAGATTAGCCAACAGAAAACGCAACGTGTTGCGAATACGCCGATAACTTTCAACTACACGCTTTAAAATTTCGTCAGAAATAAAAAGCTCGCCGGAATAATCGGTAGAGGCAACCCACAAACGCAATATATCGGCGCCGAAAGTATCCATCACTTTTTGCGGCGCAATAACATTACCTCTAGATTTACTCATTTTATGGCCCTTTCCATCCACCACAAAACCATGTGTAAGCAATGCATCATACGGTGCCCGGTCATCAATGACGCAACCCGTTAACAACGAGGATTGAAACCAACCCCGATGCTGATCTGATCCTTCAAGGTATAGATTTGCCGGATAACTGAGTTGATCATTACTTTTAAGCACCGTATTGTGCGTAGTTCCGGAATCAAACCAAACATCAAGCGTGTCAGTGAGTTTATTATAAATCTCTGCATCCTCACCGAGCAGTTCTCTTTTGTCTAGAGAAAACCAAGCTTCAATTCCTTGCTGCTCAACCTTAAGCGCAATTTGTTCCAATAGCGCAGATGTATGTGGATGCAAGACATGTGTATCCTTATTCACAAAAAAGGGAATCGGCACACCCCAGTTGCGCTGACGCGAAACACACCAATCAGGACGATTCTTTATCATGGCCGCCAGCCTGGCTTTACCCCATGATGGATAAAATGCGGTGGTATCTACCGCATCCTTGGCTATTTCACGTAATGATTTATTTATGCAAACAGTGCCGGCATCGTCTCTTTTCTTCAAGTTCATGCCAATAAACCACTGCGGTGTAGAACGGAAAATTATCGGTGTCTTATGTCGCCAGCAATGCGGGTAACTATGTGCTATTTTTTCCAAGTGCAGCAGATGCCCATTATCCTCCAACGTACTGATTATGCGATCATTCGCCTTCCAGACAAATAAGCCACCAAACAGTGGCGTACTGGCTAAAAACTTGCCTTCTCCATCAACTGGACTGTCATTGGGAAGATGATACTTTTGACCAACAAAATAATCATCAAGACCATGTGCTGGCGCTGTATGAACCAGTCCTGTGCCTGCCTCCAGCGTTACATGCTCACCACAAATAATTTTTACGTCTCGATCTTCAAAAGGATGAATGAGTCTAATATTTTCTAGCGCCCTACCCTTGCAGACAGCAAGCGTATCACCCGTTAATTGGTAACGCTCCAAGCATACTTGCTTTAGATCGCTTGCCAGTATCAAAAGCCCTCGCGACGTTTTTATCAACGAATATTCGAAAGTTGGATGTACGCATACCGCCTGATTAGCCGGCAGCGTCCATGGCGTAGTCGTCCAGATGACAGCACAAACCTTAGCGTCAACCGGAATAGGTATATCGAATGCACGCGCAAGCTGCTCTGTCGCGACAGGATTCTCATTCTGCTTCACTTCAAAGCTAACATCGATTGATGGAGACGTTTTGTCTTCATACTCGACCTCTGCTTCCGCCAATGCAGAACCGCAGTCGATACACCAGTTAACCGGCTTCTGTCCCTGATATAGATAACCGTTTTGGAGCATTTCTCCAAGCGCACGGATAATGCCGGCTTCTGTATGATAATTCATCGTAAGATAAGCATTTTCCCAATCGGCCAAAACGCCTAGCCGGATGAAATCGGCTTTTTGCCGTGCCACCTGTTCTGTTGCGAAAGCGCGGCACAATTCACGCACTTGATCCTCAGGAAGATTTTTACCATGCTTCTTTTCGATTTGATGTTCAATCGGCAATCCGTGGCAATCCCACCCGGGAACATAAGGGGCGTCAAAGCCTTCGAGCGTTTTGCTTTTGATAATAATATCCTTCAAGATCTTATTGACCGCATGGCCAATATGAATATCGCCATTGGCATATGGCGGGCCATCATGCAGGATAAATTTTGGTCGCCCTTTGCAAACAGCACGTATTTTTTGATAAAGGCCTTTGTTATTCCACGCCTTCAACATTTCTGGCTCACGTTTAGCCAGGTTGCCGCGCATCGGAAAAGGCGTATCAAGTAGGTTAAGAGTTTTTTTGAAATCAGTCATGAAAGGTAAAAATTAAATAATCGCATCATGCTAAAAAAGTATTCATCATTTTCAGCGGGTATGCTGTAAAAAATAGCTTCTTGTGTTTTTCACATCTTTTTCCATCTGCTTAACAAGCAGACCTAAATCAGCATAGGTTTCCTCGTCCCGAAGCTTATGAAGAAAGTCTACACGCAAATGGCGGCCATAAATTTCCCGATCAAAATCGAGCAAATGGACTTCCAGCGTTACGCGACCATCGTCACAAACGGTAGGACGAACACCTAAACTTGCAACCCCTGGCATTTTTAGCGGCTGCGGCAATTCAGTTGCACCATACACTTCCACGACAAATATTCCGGAAAGCGGCGGTCGATTATGCCGCATCTGAATATTTACAGTAGGAAAACCTAATTTCTTGCCGAGCTTGTTTCCATTAACGACACGACCACTGATGCTGTAATGCCTTCCTAGATAACTCCTGGCAGTATTCAAATCACCGATAGCGAGAGCTTGTCTTACCGCCGAACTCGATACGCGCTGGTTATTAATTTTGAAGCTTGGCATTTCTTCCACTTCAAAGTGATATTTCTTCGCATAATGCTTTAACAATGTCAAATCCCCGGCACGATGCGCACCAAAACGAAAATCATCGCCCACTATAATCCACCGGACGGATAACAAGTCAACCAAAATCCGCATTACAAATACTTCCGGGATGGTTTTTGCGAAATTACGATTGAAACGGTATACTAACGCCTGATCGACATTTGATTTGGCAAGTAATTCAAGCTTCTCCCTCAAACTGGTTAGTCTTGCAGGCGCTTGGTCTGGCGCGAAAAATTCGTACGGGTGCGGCTCGAAAGTCATGACACAAGCAGGCAGCCCACGTTGCTTAGCGGCATTCTTAAGGCGAATTAGCATAGCTTGGTGCCCCAAATGCACACCATCAAAATTGCCGATTGTAAGCGCAATTGGTGTCTTGATGCACGCTGAAGTACTTCGCCGAACTTGCATATCACAAGGTTATCCTAAAACCCAAAATTGTAGCCTGTTTCAGGTGAGCAGGTCTAGAACGACCTTGGATTATATTAGCTTTTAGCTCACAGCTAATTAGTGATAAACCACTAGATAACAAAAGAGCATAACATCTGATCAATAATTATTTTTTTGCTTATCGCCGCGCAGCCATTGTTTTGACGGCAGCAAAATTATACAAATAGCCTAGGAGGTTTTATGAGCGAATTACTCAAGAAAGAGGGTCAAGATCAAAATTATGGCAGTGACCCAATAGCCGTACGCGAAACGGATCAGTACCAGGCCGAGTATGTCCACGCATTCGTGCAAAAATGGGATTCTCTCATTGACTGGGACGCACGAATTAAATCAGAAGGGTCTTTTTTTATTGATAAACTGCGCGAGAAAGGTGTCCGACAAGTACTTGATGTAGCCACTGGGACCGGATTCCATTCGGTTAGATTACTCGAAGCTGGGTTTGAAGTTGTCAGTGCAGATGGCAGTGCTGAAATGCTTGCCAAAGCTTTTGCCAATGCGCGCTCCCGCAAACATGTATTACGGACAGTGCAGGCTGATTGGCGCTGGCTAAATCGCGACATTCATCAGAAATTTGATGCAATTATCTGTCTTGGGAACTCGTTCACACACTTGTTTGATGAAAATGATCGACGCAAAGCACTTGCCGAATTCTATGCCGCGCTACGTCACGACGGCATTCTAGTACTTGATCAGCGAAATTATGATACATTGCTTGATCATGGTTTTTCAAGCCAGCATACCTATTATTACTGCGGCAATAACGTTTCAGTAGAGCCCGATCACGTTGATAAAGGGCTAGCGCGGTTCAAATATCACTTTCCAGACGATACCGAATTTTTTCTAAATATGTTTCCGTTGCGGAAGGCATACACCACGCAATTAATGCATGATGTTGGTTTTCAACATATTGAAACCTTTGGCGACTTTCAAGAAACCTATCGAGATGCTGAACCAGACTTTTTTATCCATATCGCCGAAAAAGCGTATCAGCAACCAGAGGAAAATCATTAAGAATGACTCTCGAAAAAGAAAATCAATCAGCCACTGTAGAAACTGCGCGCAGCTACTATAACAGCGAGGATGCAGACCATTTTTATAGTCAGATTTGGGGTGGAGAAGATATACACATTGGACTGTACAAAGCAGCGAACGAATCAATCAGTGCAGCAAGCCACCGAACCGTAACTACCATGGCTGAACGCCTTCCTAATCTGGCTTCGAATTGCCATATTCTTGATATAGGCTCTGGTTATTGCGGCGCAGCAAGGCATCTGGCAAAAACTTATGGTGCCCATGTCGCGGCGCTGAACCTGAGCGAAGTTGAAAATGAACGGGCTCGAGCACTTAATGCTGAAGCCAAACTCGCAACCTTAATCGAAGTCTACGATGGCAGTTTTGAAGATATTCCTTTTCAAAGTGCGGATTCATCAAACCATGGCTTCGATATCTTGTGGTCACAGGATGCTATTCTTCATAGTGGAAACCGCCAGCAGGTATTTGCAGAAGCCTACCGGGTATTAAAGTCGGGAGGTTATTTTGTATTTACCGACCCGATGCAATCGGATAATTGCCCTGAAGGCGTTCTGCAACCGATTCTTGACCGAATTCATCTCAAATCACTTGGATCGCCAAGTTATTACCGTCGCATAGCAACAGAATTAGGCTTTAGAGTGATTGATTTTGACAACCAAACCAACCAACTTATAACGCATTATCAGCGCGTACTTGACGAAACAGAAACCCATGCTGGCGCACTTTCACAAAAAGTTAGCGCAGACTATATCGAGCGAATGAAATCCGGGTTAAAACACTGGATAGCAGGCGGCAAAGCAGGCCACTTGACGTGGGGTATTTTTCTGTTACAGAAATAAACTAAAGATTAAGCTTCCATATAACAGCAAACACAATTAAACATTTACTTGGCACCGACCCCCGCTGATGCAGAAATTCGGCAAACTGTACATGCCACATCTTTTGTTAACTTGATTGAACGCCATTTTGCCGTCAAGCCATCGAGCAGCATCAAGCGGCCATTCAGTGTTTCTCCAATACCAAGTAATATTTTTAGTGCTTCTGCAGCTTGCATGCAACCAATAATACCAGCCAACGGAGAAAACACGCCCAGCGTAGCGCAATGCATATCGTCGGCACCCTCCTGAACAGGAAAAAGGCAATGATAACAAGGACTATTCTGATGACGCAGGTCGAAAACTGTTATTTGGCCTTCAAATCGGACTACCGCGCCGGACACTAACGGTTTTTTGTTATTGACACAAGCTTTGTTAATAAGATGGCGAGTATCAAAATTATCACTCGCGTCGATTACAATATCTACTTCTGCCGCCAGCTGCTGCAATTGGTTCTCAGTCATATAATCCTGCAACGAAACAACATCTACTTCAGGATTAATGCCGGCCAGTGTTTTTTTTGCGGAAAGTGTTTTAGGCGTGCCAATGGCAGCACTGCTATGGATAATCTGCCGCTGCAAGTTGGTTAAGTCAACATTATCGTTATCACAAATAATCAGCTTTCCAATACCGCTGGCAGCCAAATACATTGCCACCGGCGAGCCAAGCCCGCCCGCCCCAATAATCAGCGCACGAGAACAAATAAGCGCTTCTTGCCCTTCTATATCTATTTGCGGCAGCAATATATGACGACTATAGCGCAGCAACTGACGGTCATTCACAAGTCCAGAAAATCCACAATGTGATGGTAACCAGAATCAACTATCAGACTTGTCCGTCTTTTTTTCCGGAAAAGGCGTGACGCCTTTCAGATAATTCATCGCACGTACCAATAATAGATCTTCACTTGAACCAAATTCTATTGGCTCGGATTTCTCTTCATTTTCATCGCCTTGTTTAGCATCAACCTTGGTTTTGGTCTTTGTTTTTTCAGCAGCCGCGTCTTGATCAATTTCTTTTGCCTCACCGTTAGATAAATGGCGACTGAGATCCGCTTCTCGCAAGCGTCGAGAATCCTCCTCTTCTGACTCATCGATGATATCAGGCGTTATACCTTTCGCCTGAATCGATTTCCCGTTTGGCGTGTAATAACGCGCGGTCGTAAGCTTAATAGCTGTTTCGTTACCGAGCGGCAAGATGGTTTGCACTGAACCTTTGCCAAAAGTTTGAGAGCCCATTACGACCGAACGCTCATGATCTTGCAGAGCGCCGGCAACTATTTCTGACGCTGAGGCAGAACCACCATTTACCAAAGTAATCATTGGCACGGTTTTTATATCAGCTGGCAACCCCTCAAGAAAATCTTTATCATCCCCTCGCAGATAGAACCTGGGATTAGCGTGAAGCTTCATCCTTGCTTCGTCGGTACGGCCATCAGTATAAACCACGAGTGCATCTTGCGGCAGGAATGCCGCTGAAACCGCAACCGCACCATTTAACAAACCACCCGGATCGTTACGTAAATCAAGAACTAATCCTTTCATTGCTACTGGGCTTTCCTGAAAAATATTCAGGATGGCCTGCGCTAAATTTTTGCCGGTATTTTCCTGGAACTGTGTAACACGAATGTACCCATAACCCGGCTCAACAAGCTTCGATTTTACACTCTGAATTTTAATAATATCTCTTACCAGCGTAAAAACTAATGGTTCGGCTTCGCCTTCTCTGATAATCGTAATGGTAATAGAAGTTTTGGGTTTGCCACGCATCAGCTTGATTGCTTCGCTCAACGTCATGCCTTTAACTGCCGTGTCATCCAATTTAATAATTAAATCACCCGTTTTAATACCAGCGCTGAATGCAGGCGTATCTTCAATCGGGGAGATGACCTTGACAAGTCCATTTTCCATCGTAACTTGAATGCCCAGCCCGCCAAACTCGCCTTGCGTTCCAATCTGCAACTCCCTGTAGTCATCCTTGTCCAGATAAGCTGAATGAGGATCCAATCCAACGAGCATGCCGTTGATAGCTTCAATGATAAGCTTTTTATCTTCTACAGGCTCGACATAATCACTCTTGATACGACCAAACACCTGAGTAAATGAGCGTAATTCCTCAATCGGCAGCGGATGTACAACCTGCTGTGTTGCTTTGTCGGCCACCGCAGAGAAATTCAAACTGATCATCACTCCAGCAAGTGCGCCAATAAGAACCAAACCAATTTTTTTGATCGTGTTATGCATTATACGTCCTGTATGTCCTAAATATTATAATTATCCAGCCTTGCTAAATATGCGAGCATTCGCGCAACCGTCCGGTTACAAAATGCATATCCACAATTTACAAGTACAAACAACAAGATTTTGCAGCAACTGGACCACGCGCTGAGCGCCGCCCACATCGACACAAATAACTCATTCTATCTTCATCCAACTTAGCGGATCAAAGGGCTTACCTTTATAACGGAGTTCAAAGTATAAACCTGAATCTAAGTTACCACCGCTGTTTCCTACTGTGGCAATCGTATCACCGCTACGGATAACTTCGCCCACCTGTTTGTAAATAGTTTCATTATTGCCATAAAGACTCATATAGCTGTCGCCATGATCTATAATTATCAAGTTTCCAAAACCCCTGAGCCAATCTGCAAATACAACCTGCCCGCCTGCAATCGCTTTTACTGCATTACCGCTTGGCGACCGGATAAAAAGTCCTTTCCAAATTATATCCTTACCTGATCGTGGACTGCCAAAGTAACTAACAAGTTCCCCACGTACTGGAAGATTTAAACGGCCTTTGAGCGATGCAAATAAACGGCCTTCCATTGATGCATCAGGCAGTTTGTTATTATATAAAGATCGGGACGCGTTTGGATATGTAACGAACGCATTAATTTCTCTTGTCAACGCTGACAAACGCTTTTCATCACGTTTAAGTTTGTTGACATCCTGCTGCTGCTGTGCAATTTGCTCAGACATCTGCGCGAGAAGTTTTATGCGCTTATTTTTTTCTTGCTCAAGCCATTTTTTTTGCGTAGTTTGCTCCGCCATAATGGATCTGACCGCTTGACGCTTTTTGTAGATGGCCTGCGTAAGGTTTTTTAAATTATTCAGTTGATTCCGCAGGCTATCAATATTTTCAGAACGCGCTCGTGAAAGGCGGTTTGTGTAATATAAATTGCGCGCAATTTGATTCGGGTCCTGCTGATTAAGCAATAACTGGATATAATTTGGCGGACTTTCCAAGTATTGATGATAAAGCAGTTTATTTAATTGAGCTTGCAACTTTCCAATCGCAGATTTAATTTTTTCATACCGCTTTCGCGCTTGCTTAAAGCTGATTTCAAACGCATGTTTTTTTTTTGATAGCTGAGCAAGCCGCCGGTTAGCATGGCTGATCGCTCTTTCAGATTCTTGAAGTGTATCGGCTGCCTCTAATTTTTCAGCTTCCTTGGCAATTATTTCTTCTTGTATCAGCGCAATATGATGACGTAATTGGTCTAAATTCTGTTTATTATTTTCTGGTGTCGCGCAGAGTGACGGCGACACAAGCAGATTACCAACTAGAAATAACATGAATAAGGCGCTCCGCCGCCTATTCGCGCAACTATCTTCAGCTAATTTCACGTGTAGCGTGATCAGAAATGTTTAATATATGCTTAGCGAAGTAATATCACGAATCACAGCGCGCATCCGGCTATCACAATCCTGCCTTACCTTGATTTGCCACGGATTGCATTGCCTTGTTAATTTCAGACTGATCACCCAGATAATAACTCCGGACAGGTCTTATATCATCGTTAAGCTCATAAACCAACGGAACGCCAGTGGGAATATTACAATTCAGAATATCCTGATCAGGAATGTCATCCAAATGCTTGACGAGTGCCCGCAATGAATTTCCATGTGCGGCAATAATAACGCGCCCGCCAGCTCGAATCTGAGGCACAATGTTTTCTTGCCAATATGGCAGAAATCTGTCCACCGTATCTTTTAGGCACTCAGCGAGGGGAATATCTTGCGCAGCAAGATTTCGATAACGTAAATCCAGGCCTGGATAACGGTCATCATCGAGCGCTAACCCAGGTGGCCGAACATCATAGCTGCGACGCCATATAAGTACTTGCTCATCACCATACTCTTTTGCTGTTTCAGCTTTATTCAGACCCTGTAATGCACCATAATGCCTTTCATTCAGTCGCCAAGACAAGCTGATAGGCGTCCACATTAGATCCATTTCATCTAAAGAAATCCACAACGTGCGAATGGCGCGCTTAAGCACCGATGTATGAGCAAAATCAAAAATAAAACCATTTTCTTTTAGCAATCGGCCAGCATTCCTAGCTTCGGCGACACCTTTACGTGTCAAATCCACATCTGTCCAACCAGTAAATCGATTTTCTTTATTCCAAGTACTTTCCCCATGTCGAAGGAGAACCAGTTTTTTCATGTTTACCTTTAAAAAGGAGCAATTTTCTTGTTCGATGAATTTGATATAGGCAATTATTCTTTATAATCTTTGTCGCTTCTTGGAATACTGCTGCACAGCTTGACACAAGAAACGCCACAACCTCCTCATCCACACAAACAAGTCTGTTTAACGGCATTTAGAGCCAAGCCATAGCAGGCCGTATAAATACGAAACACATTTTTGCTGTATTTTATAATATTTTAGTCAAAACTGCAGCATGCAACTGATTCTAATCAATTGTGCGCACTGCCAACCCGAAGGGACAGCGCTCGCAAATACTTAAGTTTACCTTTCTACTAAGCCATAGGATCATGTGATTCAGCACACAACCATAATAAATCACGTATTTCTTCCCACCGTATAATTAAACATATTTTTCTAAAAAAAACCGAGTAAGAACATAAAATTTTAGGCGATATGAGCCGTACATTCTGATAATGCAATTACCCCGTTGATGACAACAGGGTAATTACCCTCAACCCAAAGCCAGACACTTAATCGGCCTGTCTTCTCAAGAAGGCAGGGATATCCATTGGATCTATACCTGACTGACGCATAGCCGCCACCGTTGAATTACTTCTTCTGCCCGTACGCATTACCGCCGGCTCATCTCCGTGTATTTCTGCTGACATATCATCCGTACCTGTTCGGGTATGAACAACCGATAACGGTTTTGCCTTGGCCTGATTAACGACATTACCTAAACCCGTTGCAACCATGGTTACACGTAAATCATCTTGCATATTCTCATCAAGTACCGTCCCTATAATCACCGTCGCATCTTCAGCCGTCAAATCCTTAATTGTATTCATTACCTCATGAACTTCACGCATTTTCAAAGCTGAGCTTGCCGTAATATTTACCAACACACCCCGTGCACCAGCGAGCGTAATATCTTCTAGCAACGGACTTGCTACCGCTTGCTCGGCTGCTGTGCGAGCACGGTCTACACCTGTTGACAATGCGGAGCCCATCATTGCCATTCCCATTTCCGACATGACTGTTTTAACATCAGCGAAATCAACATTAACAAGTCCTGGGCAATTAATTACCTCTGCAATTCCCGCAACTGCCCCGTACAAAACATCATTTGCCGCTTTGAACGCATCCAACATGCTAATATCATTACCTAACACCATCATCAATTTATCGTTAGGGATAACAATAAGCGAGTCAACATGCTGCGACAATGCTTCCATGCCCGCTTGCGCCGCCTTGAGACGCTTTCCTTCAAAAGAAAAAGGCTTACTTACGACTGCAACCGTTAGAATACCCATTTCCTTCGCGACCTGTGCAACAACAGGTGCGGCACCAGTCCCTGTCCCACCGCCCATACCTGCCGTAATAAATAACATATCCGATCCTTGAATCAGTTCAGCGATGCGATCACGATCCTCTAAAGCCGCTTCACGTCCAATTTCCGGATTTGCACCTGCACCCAAACCCTTTGTGATACTGGATCCCAGTTGCAGCAATGTTTCCGCCTTATTACTTTTTAATGCTTGGGCATCCGTATTCATACAGATAAATTCGACACCCTGCATTTCATTATGGATCATGTGATCCACCGCATTACTACCACAGCCGCCAACTCCGATCACTTTAATGATTGCCTCTTGTGTTTCAGAATTCATGATTTCAAACATGTCGCATCTCCTCTCATTAAATAGAAATAACACTAACTGGCTTTCAATAAATAACTATTCCGCTTTCAAACCCTAATAGAAACTAATACCAACGATTTACTAGAAACCTCCAATTTAAAAATTTTTCTGAAACCAACCTTTCATTCTTGTAAAAATCTGCTTCGCAGACCCCCCTTGCAGCCGCGCATTGTGTTGGTGCTGAATTTGTTCCATACCTGCAAGGAGCAAACCTATACCAGTAGAATATCTTGGCGTATGAACAACATCCGACAAATTTCCTTCATAGTGCGGCAAACCAAGTCTGACAGGCATATGGAAAATTTCTTCCCCCAACTCCACCATGCCTTGCAAAGAAGCGCTGCCACCTGTAATGACAATGCCGGATGAAAGCAACTCTTCGAAACCACTGCGTCGCAGTTCCGCTTGCACCAAAAGGAAAATCTCTTCCACTCGTGGTTCAATTACTTCCGCCAGGGTTTGCCTTGACAATTGACGCGTACCACGATTACCCACATCGGGTACATCGATCATTTCATGGGTATCGGCAATACTTCGTAATGCGCAACCATAATGACACTTTATATCCTCAGCATCTTTAGTTGGCGTTCGCAACGCCATGGCAATATCATTTGTAATCTGATCTCCTGCAATTGGGATTACCGCAGTCTGACGAATTGCACCATGCGCAAATACCGCGATGTCTGTTGTGCCACCGCCAATGTCAACCAGACACACACCCAAGTCTTTTTCGTCATCCGACAACACAGCCATGGCCGATGCCAGTGGCTGCAATATCAGATCGCGCACCTCTAAGCCACTTCGATGAACACACTTGACAATATTTTGTGCCGCAGAAACAGCACCTGTAACGATGTGCACTTTAACTTCAAGACGTATACCGCTCATTCCGACCGGTTCACGCACATCTTCCTGTCCATCAATAATGAATTCCTGATTCAAAATATGCAAAATCTGCTGATCAGCCGGAATATTGACAGCCTTGGCTGTTTCCATGACCCGTTCAACATCTTTTTGCGATACCTCAGTATCTTTAATTGGCACCATCCCATGTGAATTAAAGCCCTTAATATGACTGCCGGCAATTCCAGTAAATGCTTCACTAATCTTACAATCCGCCATTAATTCTGCTTCTTCCAAGGCACGTTGTATCGCATTTACGGTAGTATCAATATTCGCTACGACGCCTTTCTTCAGACCGCGCGAAGGATGATTGCCCATACCAATGATTTCAAAACTGCCCTCGGGCTTTATTTCTGCCACGATGGCGACAATTTTAGACGTACCAATGTCAAGACCAACAATTAGTTTTCTATTTTCCCTGGCCTTATTCATCTAGTTACACCTCCCTGATTTCACATCTTCGTCTTTGTGCGCAGTTTTCTCGGCACTTGCTTGTTGCATAGCTTCTGGTATCCGCACAGCAAAACCATTTGGATAGCGCAGGTCCATATAATCCAGCTGAATTTCCTGATAAAACTGTGCAACACTCTGATTGTAAACTGATGCATAACGCGCCAACGCCGTTTCCACTTGCCCACGTCCCAGTTCAAGAACTGTCCCAGTGCCCAAACGAATACACCATGCATGCCGAGGTGATAAATTGATTTCATTGATACGCTGTTTTAGTGGTTTCAAAATTTCACTGAAATTGATGTATCGTTGCGCCATTTCGCGCGAATTTTCTTCCATCGGCCCAACAAAAAGTGGCAACTCCTCATTAACAGCGGCACGAAAAATCTCACCATATGTATTAACCAGCGCGCTATTTCCCCAATACGCCAATACCTTGTGCTCCTCCAACAAAACATTCAGGCCATCAGGCCAATCTCTATAAATCTGAGCAGTGCGCACCCACGGCAACTCATTGAGTGTTTGTCGTACCCCCGACAAATTCACAGTAAAAAAATTTCCGGTAATGTCGTTACGGACAATTTTCTCTATCTCCTGAAACGTCACCTTGCGCAACTTTCCATTATCCGGATTAAGTCTATCAACTCCCTCTACACTAATTTCCTTAAGTGGAAACACCGGCAATTTGATATACCGTAAATTAATGGCATAAATTGTCGCCAGTGCAACCATCACAAACAATAAATTGGCACATAAACTCAGCAGCTGGTAGTTATTCCACATAAGACAGCTTTAGTATCCTCAGTACCAGATCTTCAAACGTAATCCCCGCCTCTTTTGCCGCCATTGGCACCAGACTGTGGCTTGTCATTCCAGGCGAAGTATTGGCTTCAAGAAAATAAGGGGTACCGGCCGCATCCAGTATCAAGTCTATCCTCCCCCAGCCTTCACACCCCAGAACCTGATACGCCTGCAATGCTTTAGCTTGTATCGCTTGCTCCTCTTCACCAGATAACCCACTGGGACAAAAATATTGCGTGTCATCAGAAAAATACTTGGCCTGATAATCGTACAATTCCCCAGCCACTTCTATTTTCACTAACGGCAAGGGCATCTCGCCTAAAATACCAGCCGTCAATTCCTTGCCTGCAATAAACTCTTCCGCCAGCACCAAAGAATCATATTTTGCCGCCAATTGATAAGCCGACAACAAATCTTTCTCACGTTTAATCTTTGTCAAACCGATTGTCGACCCTTCCCGCGCCGGCTTAACAATCAAGGGCAAACCTAACGCACCAACCACCTCTTCTGGATTACTTTTTTCATTTAATACAATGCTTCGAGGTGAACAAATACCCATCGCTTGCCATATCAACTTAGTACGCCATTTATCCATCGCCAATGCACTCGCCAGAACCCCGCTACCCGTATAGGGCAGGCCCATAAGCTCGAGCGCACCCTGCACAGTGCCGTCTTCACCAAAACGTCCATGCAATGACACATAAACACGATCGAATCGCTGCTGCAAAAGCGTTTCCATTGTTTGCTCTGCAGGATCAAACGGATAGGCATCCACATCTTGATTGAGAAGTGCATCAAGTACCGCGTTGCCACTTTTCAGCGAGATTTCACGCTCAGCGGAACGGCCACCTAATAACACAGCTACTTTTCCATAATCTGGATTTTTCACCTTTGATCACCCCCGGCTTCTCCGATTACACGTACCTCGTTCACCAGTTCGATGCCCGTTTGCTGTTTTACCGTATCTTGTATAACTGTCATCACTGCCTCGATATCTGACGCAGCAGCATCGCCAATATTTACAATAAAATTTGCATGCTTCGGAGAAACCATTGCACCGCCAATTCGAAAACCTTTCAGTCCACACGATTCAATAAGTCGCGCGGCATAATCTCCGGGGGGATTACGAAAAACTGAACCGGCGTTCGGCAAATTCAACGGCTGGCTATGGATGCGTTTAACCAGCAATTCCTTAATTTTTTTTAGTGATATCGACTGATTGCCATTTATCAATTTAAACCAACCACCGGTAAACCATTCTTCATTTGAAGGCCGGTTGACTATGGACCGCAATGCAACATATCGATAACTGATACGGTAATCATTCGGTTGCCGCTTGTGGAATTCGCCGTGGCGATTTATCACCTGCACATGTGAAACAATTTGCCAGGTCTCTGTACCGAAACAACCGGCGTTCATTGCCAATGCGCCACCTATTGTGCCAGGAATTCCCGCCAGAAATTCTGCGCCTGCGAAACCATGATGTGCTGCAAATCGAGCCACTTTGGCGCATGCCACGCCCGCACCGGCAAAAATCATTCCACCCTGACTTTCCCGCTTAACAAGCTGCAAATCATTTATCCGCGCATGTGGCGCTACCACCGTGCCACGCATCCCTCCATCACGCACCAACAGATTGCTTCCCAATCCAACAAAATATACAGGCTCATGCTGTGGCAAGCCATACAAAAAAGCAGCCAGATCCGCAAGATCCGATGGCTTATAGAAACGTGCTGCACTCCCCCCTGCGCGCCAAGAGGTATGCTTTCTCATTGGCTCATTGATGTACAAATCGCCTTGGAGCCTGCGCATGTAGACACCTTTTGAGATTTTATTGACCGCTGGCACATTCATACTCGCACCCAACATGCAACATCCCATTGGCAAAATAACAAATAACTGTCCACTATTAACTCATCCATTGATCACAGTCAGCTTTGGTTTGAAGTTCATAACATCCGGGGCAACGCCCGAGACCGAGCCCGCACCCATTACTAGCACCACGTCACCATCCTGAGCTACCCGATGGATAGCAGCCGGCAATGCATCAACGGTTTCGACAAAAATAGGCTCCACCTTGCCTTGTACTCTGACCGCACGCGCAAGTGATTTACTATCAGCAGCGACAACAGGCTCCTCCCCAGCTGAATAAACCGTCGTTAGCAACACAACATCCACCTTGCATAACACCTTAACGAAATCTTCAAACAAATCCCGTGTACGAGTATATCGATGTGGTTGAAATGCAAGCACCAGCCGGCGATGCGGGAAAGCACCTCGCGCCGCCTGAATAGTCGCCGCCATTTCCACGGGATGATGACCGTAATCATCAATTAGTGTGAAGCTTCCTTTCCCAGCTAATTTAATTTCACCATATTGCTGGAAACGCCGCGAAACGCCACTAAACTCAGACAATGCTTTGATAATCATCTGATCCGGCACGTTTAACTCATTTGCGACCGCGATTGCCGCGAGCGCGTTTTGGATATTATGCAAACCCGGAAGATTCAGCTTTATTTCTAACCTGCGCGCCTTGCCATTCACACCCACCACCGCAGTAAAATTCATTTTTCCATGGTTATGATGGATATCAACCGCATGGACTTGCGCTTCTTCAGATAAGCCGTAAGTTGTAATCGGTTTGTTGATATCAGGCATAATTTCGCGGACGTTGGCATCATCGACACATACAATCGCCATGCCATAAAATGGCAAATGCTGCACAAACTCAACGAAAGTCTGCTTGAGCCGATTAAAATCATGCTCATAAGCATCCATATGATCTGAATCAATATTGGTAACGACAGTCAATACAGGTTGCAAGTAAAGGAATGAAGCATCCGATTCATCCGCCTCTACCACAATAAATTCACCGCTTCCCAGTTTGGCATGACACCCCGCGGCTTCCAGTTTGCCACCGATGACAAAGGTCGGGTCCATGTTTGCTTCTGCCAGCACACTGGCTATCAGACTAGTGGTCGTCGTTTTTCCGTGCGTACCGGCAACTGCTACGCCCCGGCGCAATCTTAATAATTCCGCCAACATCAACGCGCGCGGCACAACGGGAATGTTTCCTTCCCGTGCTGCGATGACTTCCGGATTATCTGGTTTGACCGCTGTTGATGTCACAACAACATCTGCAGACGAAATATGGCTATATGCATGACCAACAAATACTGCGGCACCCATATTTCTCAACCGGCGCGTGGCATGATTGTCAGTCAAATCAGAACCGCTGACCTGATAACCCAAATTGAGCATAACTTCAGCAATACCACTCATGCCAGAACCACCAATTCCAACAAAGTGTATATGTTTGACTTTATGTTTCATCTTGATCCACTTCCCATCTCAACACATGCCTCAGCCACTATTTTGGTCGCGTCCGTTTTTGCGAACGCGCGCGCCGCTTTTGCCATTGCCAACAGCTTCTCACGCGTACTATCCAGCAATATTTCCTTTAAACTTTGCGGCGTCATTTTTTCCTGTGGCAACAGCATAGCTGCATAATTTTCACTCAAAAATTTTGCGTTGCTGGTTTGATGGTCATCAACAGCATACGGGAAAGGCACTAAAATACTTGCCACACCTACTGCTGTTAATTCGGCAATTGTTAATGCACCAGCGCGACATAACACTAGATCACTTTCTGCATAATAAGCAGCTATATCATCAATAAAATCTACCAGTTGTGCATCCACGCCTGCTTCTTCATAATTCTTCCGCAAAGCTTCCAAATGATTACCTCCTGCCTGGTGCGTTACCAAAGGACGCTTGTTCTTCGGCATTAATTTTAATGCCTGCGGCACAATCGTATTCAGTGCTTGCGCCCCTCGACTGCCACCAACCACCAGCAACTTCAGATTGCCCTTGCGACCCGCGTAGCGTTGCTCCGGTTTTTCAACTTGTACAATTCCTTCCCGTACTGGATTTCCTGAAAATATTATATTATCCCTGGCGCCACGAATTGTGCCGGGAAAGGCCAGCAGAATTTTGTCAGCCAATTTTGCCAGCACCTTATTAGCAAGACCAGGAATTGAATTCTGCTCATGAATTATTAGCGGTCTGTTTAACAATGCCGCCATCATGCCGCCTGGGAAAGTTGGATAACCGCCCATACCCAGCACAACGTCCGGGCGCACCCTGAACATCACGCTTGCGCTTTGCCAAAATGCCAGCAACAGCCGGAACGGTAACACTAGCCAGGTCATTGCTGTTTTCCCGCGCAGTCCAGTAAAATTAATAACTTCCATTTCATAGCCATATTGTGGCACCAGCACCGTTTCCATGCCAGATTTGGTGCCCAACCAGACTACACGCCATCCTACTGCTTTTAGATAACGCGCAACTGCCAGCCCCGGGAATACATGCCCCCCAGTTCCGCCAGCCATGATCAAAATTGTTCGCGTTGTCATTCCACTCCAAATTTCAAAACGGTCACAAATTATTTACTTTAATCAATAAAACCTCTAAGACGCCGCCGATTTTCCCAATCCACACGCAGCAACACAGCCAGAGCAATGCAAATAACCGTAATACTGCTGCCGCCAAAACTCATGAGTGGGAGCGTTAGCCCTTTGGTTGGCAATACCCCCATATTCACGCCCATGTTGATGAATGCTTGCAACCCAATCCATACGCCGATGCCATATGCCACCAATGCCGAATAAGGACAATCCAGTTTATAGGCCTGACGTCCAATAGCAAATGCGCGCATTATCAACCAGGCAAACAACATAATCACTGTCGCCACCCCAAGAAAGCCCAGCTCTTCAGCCAGCACCGCGAACAAAAAATCCGTATGCGCTTCTGGCAAATAAAACAACTTTTCAACACTGCCGCCAAGGCCAACACCAAACCATTCACCTCGTCCAAAAGCAATCAACGCATGGCTTAATTGATACCCCTTCCCACCAGGATCCGCCCAAGGGTCCATGAAAGCAATTATCCGGTCCATGCGATAAGGTTCGTCCAAGATCAACAAACCCAGGCTGATCGACAAAAAACAGATTAAACCACCAAAAAGTTTCAAGCTCATACCGCCCAGAAACAGAATGACCATTTTCAGAACGGTAACAACAACAAATGCACCAAAATCGGGCTCCAACAACAAAAGAATTCCCACTATTGTCATGATGAGCAACATCGGCAGGAATCCTTCACGGAAACTATCCAGACAATTTGCTTTGCGTACAACATAACCGGCGGCATACATCACTACAAAGAACTTCATGAGCTCAGAAGGTTGGAAATTAACGACAAACAACGACATCCAACGCCGACTCCCATTTACTTCATGACCAATACCCGGAATTAATACCAGCACAAGCAATAAGGTGCCAAAAGCGAGTAAATGAACCGCATACTTCTGCCAGGCGCGCATTGGCACCATAAACGCCAACAGTCCCAAAAACAACCCAACGGTTAAATAGGCGGCATGCCGGATCAAATAGTAACCGGTACCACCGGCACCGCGTCCGGCCTCAGCAATCGCAATCGATGCCGAATACACCATGACCAATCCCAGCCCAAGCAAAAACACGACCGTCCAAATCAGACTCAAGTCCAAATCTACAGCATCAGTTTGATTATTAGCTTGACGTATCATCCGTTAGTGTTTTTTTTGACTGAAATTAAAAAATTTTGTCTCGATTTCTCTTACTGCCGCAATAAATACCTCGGCTCTATGTATGTAATTTCTGAACATATCAAAACTGGCGCAACCCGGTGACAACAATACGACATCACCCGTTTGCGCTAATAGAAAGCTGGTTTGCATCGCTTCCTGCATGGTTGTGGAAAAATGCAACGGAACGCCGCAATTCTTAATCGCAAGCGCAATTTTTTCTGCGTCCCGTCCAATTAAAATCACAGCACGTGCGGAAGCAGCAACCGGGTTTCGTAACGGCGAAAAATCCTGCCCCTTGCCATCCCCTCCTGCAATTAACACAACATTTTGTTTCATGCCATTCAGTGCCGCTACTGTCGCCCCCACATTCGTGCTTTTTGAATCATCATAGAATGTCACACCATTAAATGCCGCGACTTTCTCCATTCGATGCGGCAAACCACGGAATTCGCGCAGCGCCTGCAATAAAGGCTCATAAGGCAGCGCCATTGCACGGCATATTGCCAATGCAGCCAATGCATTTATCGCATTATGAAGCCCAGTGACAACCAGTTCGCTGGTTTTCATCAGGCATGTCTTTCCCTGCGCCAGCCATATATCATTTCCATCACATAGCAATCCAAAATCCATTTCAGAAGCTGGCTCACCCAAACCAAACAAAATCTGTTTCCTGTCTGCCAGCGCCATCGCACATACACCCGGATCATCCCGGTTTAAGATCTGTACTGCATCTCCGCTTACATCCCGCTGAAATATCCTTGCCTTCGCTATCGCATACGCATGCATATCGACATATCGATCCAAATGATCTTCACTAAGATTTAGAACCGCAGCGACATCTGCATTAAGATTTTGTACTATCTCAAGTTGGAAACTGGACATTTCCAGTATCCACGCCTGCGGCAATTTTCCGGCGTCGATACGCTGCATGAAAGCATCCAATACAGCAGGGCCGATATTTCCCGCTGTCTCCACATCCCATCCTGACTTTGCAAGCATGGCACCGACCATCGCAGTAACCGTTGTTTTTCCATTAGAGCCGGTTATCGCTAAGATTTTCGGTTCCGGCGCATCGTTTTGCACAAACGCTTCGATAAATAACGATATATCTCCCAGCACTGGAACACCGTGATTCTTGGCTTGTTGAACCAACGGGTCGGAAAGCAGCACACCTGGACTAATCGCGACAAATGCAACATCCTCCAATAATTTTGGATCGAACTTTCCCTGACATATTTGTTTTGCAGGGATAATTTTCCGCACCGCTTCCAGGCAAGGCGGCGCCAACCGGCTATCTGCCACGCGTAAAGTCGCTTCCTGTCGTAACAACCACTTGGTCATAGATAATCCCGTTACACCCATTCCCAAAACCAGCACCGTTTTCCCTCGCAAACTCATCTTAATTTCAATGTAGATAGCCCGACTAAAACCAGTATGAAAGTAATAATCCAAAAACGCACCACCACCTGGTTTTCTTTCCACCCTTTTAATTCAAAGTGATGATGCAGCGGCGCCATACGAAAAATCCGTTTACCAACAAGTTTGTAAGATGCCACTTGCAGCAGGACTGATAATGTCTCGATAACAAACACGCCACCCATAATAATCAGGACTATTTCCTGACGGACGATTACTGTCACCACCCCTAATGCAGCGCCAAGCGCAAGCGCGCCAACATCACCCATGAACACCTCTGCCGGATAGGTGTTAAACCATAAAAAAGCCAGCCCCGCACCCGCCAACGCGCCGCAAAACACAGCCAGTTCACCCGCATGCGGGATATAAGGTATTGACAAATAATTTGCAAAAATCACATGACCCGCTACATATGCAAAAATTGCTAATGCGGCGCTGATCATCACTGTCGGCATAATAGCCAGTCCATCCAGTCCGTCAGTCAAATTTACTGCATTACTCGTTCCTACAATGACAAAATAAGTCAGAATGACAAAACCGACCATGCCCAACGGAACCGCCACCTCTTTAAAGAAAGGCACAATCATATCTGTTTGCACTGGCAATTCAGCGGTTAATGCCAGGTAAAGCGCAACGGTAATTGCAATAACTGACTGCCAAAAAAACTTGTTAGCCGCCGAGAGTCCCTTCGGGTTCCGATGCACGACTTTACGGTAATCGTCAACCCAGCCAATCACACCAAAGCCCAGTGTTGTTAGCAGCACCACCCAAATGTATCGATTACTCAAATCCGCCCATAACAATGTCGTGACAACAATAGCTACCAGAATTAGCGCGCCACCCATGGTAGGCGTGCCTGCTTTGACAAGATGTGTTTGTGGTCCATCATCTCGCACGGACTGTCCTATTTTATAAGCCATTAGTTTGCGTATCATCAGCGGGCCAATGACAAAAGAAATTGCCAACGCGGTCAGTGCGGCCAACATAGTACGTAATGTAATGTAAGCAAATACATTAAAAGCACGAATATCCGAAGCTAACCATTGAGATAGCTCTAACAGCATAAAAACTCCCATAACAGCCTTTTATATCGGAGATTTACCATCCTCTTGCGCCAATTCAAGCATTTCATTTAATTATCAAATTTTATTTTTCTAATCGGTGTATCACACGCTCCATTCGCATAAAGCGTGATCCCTTGACTAATAACGTGACATCTGCTGCAAGTAATTTCTCGGTCTCTTTCAACAACTCATCAATATTCTTAAAATGTTGCGCGCCATCTCCAAAGGCCTCAGCTGCATATTCACTTAATTCACCCAAAGTAAGCAATCTGTCCAGTCCAGCCTTTCGAGCCTCCTTGCCAATACTTTGATGAAAATCCACAGCAGACTCTCCCAATTCACCCATGTCACCCAACACTAAAATTTTTTTGCCCGATGCTGCTGATAAAACCGCCAAAGCAGCTCGAACCGAATCTGGATTGGCGTTATAGCTATCATCGAGCAATATTGCATGATGACAACCATTTTTCTTTTGCATTCGGCCGTTCACACCACTAAATTTCTGCAATCCTTCAACAATTACCGCTTTATCTATTCCCAATCCCACTGCTACCGCCGCTGCTGCGAGTGCATTTCTAACATTATGTTCACCAGGCACCTTTAATACTATCCGGTCAATACCATCAGGAAATTTCAATGTAACGCTGCTGGTTAGTGAAACCGATTGAAATCTGGCGCTCACTTGTGCTTTATCACTCAAACCAAAATCCACTACTCGCCTGCCTTTCGCAAGCTTGCGCCATAATGGCGCATAGGGATCATCCGCATTGATAATCGCGACGCCTTGCCGATCCAGTCCTGTAAAAATTTCACCTTTGGCGTGCGCAACCGCATCCACCGTTCCCAACCCGCCGATGTGCGCTGCGCCAGCATTAGTAATTACAGCCACATCTGGTTTTGCCAGGTGCGTTAAATATGCGATTTCGCCACGATGATTCATACCCATTTCAATCGCGGCAAAAACATGCTGCGCGCGCATTCGCAACAACATCAATGGCACACCAATGTCATTATTGAGGTTGCCTTCCGTCGCTAATACATATTCTGCAGCAGAATGATCATCCAAGCGTCTCGTTTCAATTTCCTGCCGCAAAATTGACGCGATCATCTCTTTTACAGTTGTTTTGCCATTGCTGCCGGTGACCGCAACCAGCGGCACAGCAAAACGTTTGCGCCACGCTGCCGCCAGCCGGCCCAACCCTAACCGTGTATCATCTACCCGAATCAGGGGTTTGTCTGACATTAAGCCATCATCGCCCGTTTGCGCTTTTATCATAGCCGCAACCGCGCCTTGTTCTATCGCACTGGCAACAAATTTGTGGCCGTCAAATGTCTCACCTGATAAGGCAACAAACAAATCACCTTCCCGCACAGTGCGACTATCCGTGCAAACACCTGAAAAATATGCATCCAGGCCATTCCAATCAGCATCAATGTCAAGGACTGCTTCCCGTACTGTCATCATCCTGATGCCGCCACCTTGACCGCCAATTCCTGCAAAATCTGTTGCGCAATCTTCTGGTCGCTAAAAGGAATCTTTCGTCCGCCGATTTCCTGATGGTCTTCATGTCCTTTGCCGGCAATCAGAACGATGTCTTTTTTGCGCGCGCTGTATATCGCCTGATATATCGCTGACACTCGATCTTCTTCAATATTGACAGCTGTTTTTGCACCCGCCACAATTTCATCAATAATTGCACGAGGATCTTCACCGCGCGGATTGTCGCTTGTTACGATAACTTCGTCTGCAACACGCGCAGCAACTTCGCCTAACAGCCCGCGTTTACCGCGATCACGTTCACCGCCGCAACCGAATACACATATCAGTCTTGCATTCTTCGTCAGAATCTCACGAAGCGTTACCAACACTTTTTCCAAAGCGTCTGGTGTATGTGCATAATCCACGATAACAATTGACCGGTCTCCCTCACCCAGCTTTTCCATCCGGCCCGAAATCGGCTTAATCCGATCCAGCGCCCATACTGCATCCAAAAACCTGAATCCACTTGCCAGCAATGCTGCCAATACAGCCAGTAAATTTGAAGCATTAAACCGTCCCAGCAAATCC
This sequence comes from Nitrosomonas sp., assembly GCA_021604405.1. Taxonomy (GTDB): domain Bacteria; phylum Pseudomonadota; class Gammaproteobacteria; order Burkholderiales; family Nitrosomonadaceae; genus Nitrosomonas. Next base: position 35,215 of record BQJA01000016.1, read on the forward strand.
ACCTCGATACGCGCATGTTCTTTCTCAAATTCAACATCGAATTTCAGACCCCGAATATCTGCGCTTAGATTAGAACCATGCAGTATTCTGAGGTTATTTTGATATTGACAAGGCATCTCCGGCTGCCTAAACCCATATCCTATAATTTGCGTGCTTTTATTCGCCAGCTGCCGTGACAGTTCGACACCAAATACATCGTCGAGGTTAAGCACCGCTTTTTTAAGGCCTGGCCAAAAAAATAACTTTGCTTTGGCAGCCGCATATTCATCCATACTGCCGTGATAATCCAAATGATCACGCGACAAATTGGTCAGCACCGCCACAGAGAATGCAGCACCATTCAGACGCGCTTGCGCCAAGCCATGTGACGACACTTCCATTGCTACGCATTTGGCGCCTTGTTGCAAAAAAGCCGCCAACTTATGCTGCAACAACGTCGCATCGGGCGTAGTATTTGCGACGGATTCCAGGCCGCCCGGAAAGCCGTCACCCAATGTACCGATAACAGCCGTCTTTTTGTACAACGCGTCCATCGCTTGAGCAAACCAATGACTGCATGAAGTTTTACCATTCGTACCCGTAAACCCTACCAGCCATAATTTCTGAGATGGATAGCCGTAGACGTGACTGGCAATAAACCCTGCTTTGGCACGTAGATCAACGATCGGCAAATTCGGCACCTGCCATGCTGGATTCCAGGTAAAATTACCCCGCTCCCACAACACTGCATTTGCACCCGCCGCAACGGCCTGAGGTATAAATTCACGTGCATCAAACTTTTTTCCAGCAAAAGCGATAAAAGTATCGCCCGGTTTCACCAAGCGACTATCTGAAACAAGGTGCGTGATTGACACATCCAGATCATCCAGCAAGTGAGCGTCAAACAGCTTTTTTGGATTTTCTGTTGTCATGACACTCACCCCCCAACCTCTACTTCAAGCGTCGCTGGAAACCGTACAATATTATTAGCCGGTGCATCATGTGGCACATTCAACATACGTAAAGCACCTGTCATGACCTTGTTGAATACCGGTGCCGCCACCGCTCCGCCAAAGTATTGCCCCGCAGAGGGTTCATCCAACATGACAGCAATAATCAATCGTGGACTTGATACGGGCGCATAGCCTACAAATGAGGATATATAGCGATCTTCGGCATAGCGGCCATTGATGAGTTTATGTGCTGTTCCAGTTTTCCCCGCAACGCGATAGCCATTCACTTGCGCCAGTGGCGCTGTCCCACCCGGCTGGGTCACCAATTCAAGCATGTTACTCATCGCTAAAGCGGTAGACCGGGAAATAACTTGCTGACCCATCACCGGCACATTTTTCTTTAATAATGAAACAGGTTTTAGCTCCCCGCCCGTCGTAAACAACGTATACGCCCGCGCCAACTGTAATAAACTCACTGAAATACCATGGCCATACGACATAGTCGCTTGTTCAATTGGCCGCCAAGTACTGTAAGGCCGCAACTCACCTTTCGCTTCTCCGGGGAAACCAATCCCAGCAGGCACACCAAAACCCGAACGACTAAATATTTCCCATAATGTTTGCGCCGGTAGTGACAAAGCAATTTTTGCCGTACCAATATTACTGGACTCCTGAATTACCTGGGCTACCGACAATTTCCCTTTATCTTTCACGTCACGAATTGTCGCTCTGCCAACTTTGAAAGTACCAGGAGCGGTCTGCACAATGGTATCTGGACTAACCTGGCCCACTTCCATCGCCACTGCAATGGCAAATGGCTTCAATGTTGAGCCAGGCTCAAAAGTATCAACTAAAGCCCGGTTACGTCTATTAGCATCATTGATTGTCGCTCTTCGATTAGGATTGTAAACAGGCAAATTTGACAGGGCCAAGACCTCACCGGTTTGCGCATCCAACACCACAATACTGCCCGCTTCGGCCTTATGGGCCTCAACTGCATGCTTTAAACCACTATGCGCTAAATGCTGAATGCCGCTATCAAGAGATAGAATCAAGTCTTGTCCCTGACGAAGCGCCTGAATTTTCTCAACATCTTCAACAATCCGTCCCTTACGATCCCGGATAACACGACGCTTTCCAAGCCCGCTTGCGAGCTTTTCCTGCCATTCCCGCTCAACCCCTTCCTGTCCCTGGTCGTCAATGTCAGTTAGGCCCAGCACATGAGCGGCCATTTCTTTTGCCGGATAGAAACGTTGGTATTCATTCTTCAGAAATACGCCCGGCAAATTCATATTTGCAATATCGTCTGCTGATTCTGGCAGCACACGACGTTTCAGATAAACAAATCCTCTTCGTTTATCAGCAATCCGTTTTTGAATTTCTGTCACATCCATTTCCAACAAAGCAGCCAGATTCTCTAATTGTTCATTGGATGCATCCATTTCCCGGGGATTTGCACATACGGATGCAACCGGTGTACTAATCGCAAGAACTTCTCCATGCCGGTCTGTAATCATTCCGCGATTCACGCTCGTCTCAACGATGCGGCTATAACGCGACTCACCTTCTTGCCGCAGAAAGTCATTCTTCATACCCTGCAAATAAGCAGCGCGACCAACCAGCCCTAACAATCCAATCAACAACATGGCGAGCAAAATACGTGAACGCCACGCTGACATAGTGATATTCGATGCAGAATAATGTGTCATGGCATGCGCTCACCAGCAGAATTCTCCCCCGCATCAACAGGATGCGCGGCGGTCACAATTTGCACGCGCGATTCAGACGGCGCCTTCATATTTAGCTTTGTACGCGCGATTTGTTCAATTCGCCCATGCATGGCCAAAGTGCTCTGCTCAAGCTGCAACTGGCCCCATTTCACGTCCAGCTGCCGTGCTGTTTCATGCTCACTCTCCAACGCCGCAAACAAGCTCCGCGCCTTATGCTGCGAAGTAACAACACCTAACGCACTCGTAATTAATATTAACGCTAAAAGAATGTTTAACTTAACCATACCGTCTTCTCAATCAGACTCGCTCGGCCACGCGCATAACAGCACTTCTGGCACGCGTGTTCACTGTCACCTCTTTTTCATCAGGCCGTATTGCCTTGCCAACCAGTTTTAATGTCTGGCGACTCAATTGCCGCACATCCCGATCCCGCAATGGCAATCCCCGAGGCAATTCATCGGGATCTACTGCAGCACGCATAAAACGTTTTACAATACGATCCTCCAGCGAATGGAAACTGATAACCACTAGCCGCCCGCCTTTTGTTAATAGTTTTACGCATTGCGGCAAGATCAGTGACAACGCATCAAGCTCCTGATTAATAAAGATCCGTATCGCTTGAAACGTACGCGTCGCCGGATGTTGCTTTTTCCCCCGTTGATGCTGACGTGGGCGCACAACTGCCGCAACGATTTTGGCAAGCTGCTGCGTGGTAGCAATCGGCTCCTGCGCTCTTGCCATAACAACTGCTCTTGCAATCTGTTTTGCGAATCGCTCTTCACCATAGTTCTTGATCACCGCTGCCAAGCAGGATTCTGACACGGAAGCAAGCCACTGCGCGGCGGTTTGACCCTGGTTAGTATTCATGCGCATATCGAGCGGCCCACCTGACTGAAAACTGAACCCACGCGACGCTTCTTCCAATTGCGGCGAGGACATTCCCAAATCCAGCAACACACCATCAATGTGATAAACTCCCAGCTCCTGAAGCATCCCGCCCATTTGAGAAAAATCGCCATGCTTAATACAAAACCGCGTGTCATCAATCTGCTTTCCCGAGGCTACCGCAGCAAGATCTTTATCAAAAGCGATTAACTTGCCATTCGCCCCCAGTCTTGAAAGTATTAAACGACTATGACCTCCGCGACCGAAAGTACCGTCCACATACACCCCGCCCGGTTTCACCGCCAGGGCATCGACCGCTTCGTGCAGCAAAACTGTAATATGCATAACGCATCATTACCGCATCATCATAACGAAAATCCTTCAAGCTCAGCTGGCATATCTTCATCCTTAAAATCAAGTGCATTGTCCATTTGCAAATCCCACTGTCCTTCGTCCCACAACTCAAACTTCGCGCCTTGTCCCACCAGGACAACATTCTTAGTCAATCCGGCAAACTTGCGCAATGGCGGCGACACCAGGACGCGGCCTGCGCCATCCATTTCCACATCGCTGGCATTACCAACAAGCAGTCGTTGCAAGCTTCGGATTTTCTTATCAAAGCTGGAAAGGCTCGTCAGTTTTTGTTCGATGGGTTCCCAAGCTGGCTGAGGATAAATTAATAAACACTTGGAAGGATCTGCAGTGACAATCAAACGCCCAGCACAGGAAGATACCAAATCATCCCGATACTTTGACGGTATCGCAAGCCGCCCCTTGCTATCCAGATTGAGTTGCGCGATGCCACGAAACAAGCTGCCCCCTTGTCAAAATTGGCAAAGATTTTCTCTCTACCCCACATTTCACCACAATGATCCACTACTTCCCACTTTAATGAAAAAATAGTTTATGGTCAAGTGAAAATATTGATTTTTTTATTTATTTGACAAAGGCTTAAAGATAAAATTAGAAGTAGTATTACATTAATATTAGACATAATCTTACGCTAAAATTACCGATAAACTTACCAAAAATAAAATATCATTCAATAAATAAAAGAGATAGGAAAAATACTGCATGCAACTTATCGGATTACGCGTTATGTTACGTTTGACCGAGCAAAAAATTTTCGCCAAACGATCGCAACACGCGCGATAATTGCACGGAACCTAACAACACATACCCTGGCATATGACCCCAATCTACTGGAAGCAGGCAACCCAGGAGCTGGCAACAAATGATAACGTTATGCGCCAACTTACCCAGCGCTTTGAAGGCGTCGCACTGGAGTCGCGGGGCGACGCCTTCAGCACGCTGGCACGCTCCATTGTCGGCCAGCAAATTTCAGTAAAAGCGGCTGAAAAAGTATGGCAAAAAGTTGTCGCGGCAATCCCAGAGACCGCAGCTCACGCGATTCTCAGCAGCGATGAAGCCACCTTGCGCGCTTGCGGTTTATCATTCAGAAAAATAAGCTATTTACAGGATTTGTCCCGACACTTTATCGATGGCATGCTGAATGAAACTTCATGGAATGAAATGAGCGACGAATCCGTCATTGTTCAATTAACACGCGTCAAAGGGATTGGACGCTGGAGCGCGGAAATGTTCCTGATTTTTCACATGCTGCGCTCAGACATATTGCCACTGGATGATATTGGCTTACAGCGAGCAATCCGCATGCACTATAACGCCAACCAGCCAATGGACAAAAGCGCCATGCGCGCAATTGCCACTGCGTGGCAGCCTTGGCGCTCCGTAGCCACTTGGCATTTGTGGCGAAGCCTGGATCCACTACCTGTGGAATATTGAAACACCTGCAGCCAATAAAACGAAACGAAGCAAAACAGCAAAATCATCATCCACCATTTATACCAATCCAAAATGCACCGAATGATACGCAAAATTGGCCTATACCCTGACAACAGGCCACACAACCAGACAACTGCATCATGCAGCAATGGATTCATTAACACCCACATCCACTACTCGATACACAAAAAAGAGAACAAATACTAAACAACTTTATTCTTTGCGTTCATCGCGAGTTGTTTTAGGTATGATGCAGAAGTTACCATGTCTCAAGGAGAAAGCATGTCTGACACAAGTTTTCCTGCCTCAATTGCAATACCCGCAACCACGATAGATGATGTGATTCTACAACTAACCGCCATTGTTGAATGGTCCAAACAAAACAATTCGCGGATAGGATATTTTGCCGCGCTTTACCGCAAAGTCACAACACAAGTCAAGACAGGCATTGAAGACAATTTCTTTGACGATGGGCCCCGTATGGAACGTCTGGATGTTATATTCGCCAATCGTTATATCCACGCATGTTATCAGCGTCAGACAGGGCAAACACCAACCCAGTCCTGGGTACGCGCATTCGATGAAACCGAACATTGGTGGCCAATCGTTCTGCAACACCTTTTAATGGGCATGAATGCACACATTAACCTGGACCTGGGTATCGCTGCAGCAGAAACAGTGCCACCCGAAGATTTACCCAGCTTAAAAGGTGACTTTGACAAAATTAATTTAGTCTTGGCAAGCCTGGTAGGTGATGTACAAAAAGAACTGGCAGAAATATGGCTACTGCAGGGATTATTAAATCGGTATCTGGGCAGCGTAGAAAAATCCATTATCAATTTCAGCATGGCAAAAGCCCGCGATGCTGCTTGGTCATTTGCCGAAACACTGTCACCTCAGTCTGCAGAACAGCGTCGACAACAAATTGTTCACAAAGACAAAATGGTCGCGTTATTCTCAAATGTCATTTCCCGACCCGGTTTCCAAATCTCACTAATCACCAAGATTATTCGCTTGGGAGAGCGCGGCAACACACGCCAGATTATCGAAGTATTGACATGAATCTGTTAACCGGAAAATCAACGCACAAAAACAACGTATCTGAATTGCATCGCAGTTGATGACATGTTGAAGGTGTAATCAGCGCAATAAACACCCGTCCTGGAACCTAAACAGGCCTTTCCGGTTCAGGGAAGGCCTGTCAATCTCAGTAATTGACGGATTACAACATATCGCGCCTTGCGTTGACTCGATTACGGTTGTGCATTGGAAGGAATAGCCCAGGAGAAATCAGTTTTGGTTGCGCCATCAAAGTATATTGGGTCACCCAAATCTATTGGCTTGTTATAAGTTGCCGGATAGCCGCCGGTTTCTGGCGTAGCAACGGTAGCTGCCGCATGACAGGTTACACAATTGGAACGTATACCATCAGGTATTCCGGAACTTGTTTCCAGATAGGGATTAAAACATACATTCATATCGCCTTGATTATCTGGGTATGTTGTCTGCGCGTAAGCGGTACACATATTGTAGTTGGTCCACGGCTCGACAATGTTATCCGTCCGGCCCGCACCACTTCCCGGGTAAGCATCCGGCGTTTCCTGACCACCTTGCCACCAAAAGGTTTGCCAGGTCCAGTCCACAATTTCTTTAGTGTTGACATGCATCGCCAGAAAAACCATATAATCGCCTGCTTCTGCCGGTTTCTCAGGACCTTGTGCTTCATTGAATGCAACAGCTTCAGATGCAGAAAGCTTAAAGTTGTACAACAGATTAATACCGCCGTATTGCGCGTTTTCGACATCGATACAACCTTTAGCTTCAGTAAAATCAGCACTGGCAAATTGCTCTTCAGTCGCTGGCTGTAAACCACTGGTAGTATTGTGAGGATCAACCAAAACGCAGTGCGTCCATGTAGACGGATCCGGGTGGCAGGTTGTTGCAGGTTGACCAGGTTCAGGATGGCGCAGCTCATCGACCGAAACATCAGCACAATTACTGTCTGTACTGCTGTTCGGACCCTGCCAGAATGGTATTGCGGTCAAACCTTCTGCTCTTACCCACATCATCACTGGCTTGAGTTCCAACGCTGTGTTGGACGCATCGGTTACCTTACGATCGATAATTGCTGTATCACCCCAGGTTTCATTCAGCGCCGTCAAGCTGCTGCTGCTGGTATAGAAATATTCATCCCCGTGCGCTTCGGGTGCTGAATGACCATCCCATAAATATTGCACCATTGATGGGTCGTATTTATTAAATCCCACAATGCCCGACTCGACTTCATTCACTTCCTCGGCATCCTCGGCCCCGGTTATATGAAAAAACTGGCTGGGGTCTTTGAATTCCCGCCCTGGATTTTCGTTGCTAATGTCCACGTCATGTACGCTGATTTCAATCGGCGGATTTGTGAAAACCTGTTCTGTTGAAAGCCAGGTTTCCCAGACTGGCAACGGTTGGTTTTGATAAACAGACGCCGAATCAGCGGTTAAGCCAGCCCATATATTCCAAGCATGTTCGCGCATCGCGGCAACATCATTTGCATCGACCAGTTCCTGGAGTGCCGCGCGTTCAGCAGGAAAATCAAAACCGGGCCCAATAGGCTGCGGAACAATTGCCTGTTGTTCCTCATACGGCGCGTCAGTCGACGCTTGTGCGGTAACGTGCAACGGATTTCCCTGGTACCCGACTAAAACAACGGTGCATACACCGAGTATCAGTGTGTGTTTTCGTTTCATGACATTTACCCCCCGTAACATATTAAGAAAGCACTGACAAGTGACAAGTGCACTAACAAGTGTATTGCAGACAAACCGCACTGACAAGTTACAATTTTTTTGCAAACAAACTGAATGAATGCCATCCGTTCAATACATATAGACAAATAGACGACATGCCCATAAAAAGAAAAAAACGGTACAGTTTTTTACATCCATTTACCTGATACAATTATGCAAAACAACAACAGTCTCTGAGAATGAATGGAGAAACGCACGATGGCCAAAAAAAGGCAGCCTTCCGAAAAGCAACAAAACAAGTCGAGCGGAAGCGATTCCTTCAGCCCAGGACTGAATAAAATCAAACCCAGGAAAATACCCAAAAAGCTGTACAAAAAAGAACTGGCAAGGTTGCAGATCGAACTGGTCAAATTGCAGGAATGGATCAAATACAAGAAACTGAAGGTAACCATAATATTTGAGGGGCGTGACGCGGCAGGTAAAGGCGGCGCCATCAAACGTATAACCCAGAGCCTGAGTCCCCGTATATGTCGTGTGGTTGCGTTGCCGGCGCCTACCGAGAGAGAAAAAAGTCAATGGTACTTTCAGCGTTACATACAACACTTGCCGGCAGCCGGGGAAATGGTGCTCATGGATCGGAGCTGGTATAACCGGGCTGGCGTAGAACATGTCATGGGTTTCTGTACAGACGAGGAATACCGTGAATTCCTGCGCTCCTGCCCCGAATTTGAACGCATGTTGGTGCGGTCGGGGATACTGCTCATTAAATATTGGTTTTCAGTGAACGATGACGAACAGGAACGTCGTTTTCAATCGCGTATTTTCCATCCTACCAAACACTGGAAGTTGAGTCCGATGGACTTGCAGGCACGCACCAAGTGGGTAGAATTTTCCAAAGCCAAGGACGAAATGTTTGTTCATACGGATATAAAACAAGCGCCGTGGCATGTCGTTAATGGCGATGATAAGAAACGCGCACGATTAAATGTTATCGCCCACCTGCTAAGCATCATTGACTACAAGGATCTGTCACCCGCGCCGATCGAATTACCGCCAAGACAAAAAGATCAGGGTTATATGCGGCCACCCATCAGTGACCAGAAATTTATTCCAGAATTATATTAACACTGACAGTACCAGAACATCGCTGCGTATGCTTCACCCTGAAAAATCTGCAATTTCCTAATAAGGTATGATGCAGGCTTTATAGCCCAGATAATCTAACCCTCAGACTTACAATATCAATTGTTACAACTACCCAAAACAGAGAGCAAAGTCCACGCGCACCAATGGTTTTTTTTGGCCGCATGCATCTATGCCATATTGATCGTACCGTTAGCCATGCTGGCACGCCATGGCTATGGCCCAGCGGCATTGGCTTTGCCAGCGGGACATGCGTTTGAAATGTTATCCGGCTTCGCACTGGCCTTAATCGCCGGTTATTTGCTGGGCCCTATGCCTAGGCGGCAACTGGCAATATTTGTGTTTTTCTGGCTGTTAGCGCGCATAATGGGTCTGATCGCTTCAAGCACATGGCTGGTATTAGCCGCTAACGCCATTTTCGCCATACTGCTCGCATGGCGGCTACTGCCACGCCTGTGGGTGGCGAAAAAATGGCGCAACCGTATACTGGTTCCATTGCTTGGTCTGATTTGCAGTTTGACCATTGTCACCGCTTTGCTGGATCAACTTGGCTATCACCAGTCATTTCGTTACCTTCTGGACGAAAGCGTTCTGTTATTTGCACTACTGATGCTTTATATGGGCGGACGCATGCTGGCACCCGCAGTGGCCGGTGAATTTTACCGTCAGGGCAGAGAACTTAAAGCAAGGGTCCAGCCACGTATCGAAGCTGGGCTGATCGTGACCATCATCACCGCTTACATTCTGACGCCAATCACGGCCCATACATCGGGTATTTTGTTAATTATCAGTGGGTTTCTAGCGGGCATCCGGCTGTTTCGCTGGCAACTATGGCGCTGCAAAGCGCGGCCTGATTTGATTTGTCTCGGGATAGGTTACAGCTGGCTGGCGCTGGGACTTATATTGCTGGGATCGGTGAAACTAAGCGGAAGCGCGCACTTGAGCACCGTTATCCATGCAATTACCGTCGGCGCATTGGGTACACTTGCAAGCAATGTTATCGTGCGCGTAACGCTGCTGCACCGCAAGCAATATCCTTCGCATATAGCGCAAATTCTGATGATAACCGCGAGTATGACAGCCGCCGCTGTGTCGCGCATTGGCGCAGATTTTAGCGCACACCGAGAAATTTATCTGGCAGTTTCTGCCGCAGCCTGGAGCATCGGTTTTATGTTGGTGCTCGTCATTCTAATCGAAAGCTTAGTCGGCACACCACCTCGCAAAGTCGCTCCAAAAGCAAGACGGTCGAATAAAAAATCCAAAAAACGGCGCAACCCGGCGTCCGCTTCAACCATTCGGCCTGTACCTCATTGTCACACAGGCACTTCTCGTGCCACATCGGTCAATCAGCGACTCAACACAAGCATTGATACGATGACAAAAACTCTGACGCATCGTGACCACAAAGGCTAGCAGGCCAGGCATTCTAAACGTATTTGAAAGGGACGTTACCTTTATTTATTGCGGTTCTTCGTCCAACTGGAACAGTTCTACAGCGATCGAATTAACTTTTTCCTGTAATTGTGTATCGCCCTGAATAGTCTGACCCATGGCATTGTACTCATCTGCAGTTAATCCGTTACTCTGAAGTACCTGCTCCATCTGCTGATTGGCAGCCACAACCAGTTCCTGTTTCTGTTCTTCCGATTCCATGTTGGGCATTTGAGAGGCGATCTGTTGCTGCACCTGATAAATTCCGACATTTGCGGTGATGAAAGACTTAAGTTCATCATTGGTGTAATCCGCTTTGTCATCGACCGCGCTTTGCTGATCTTGAGCCATAGCCGGCATCACGCAAAATACGCTTAATAAGCCAATGATAATAATACTTTTAATCCAAATGTTCTGCATGAGAGAGCTCCTTTTATAATTTCTGAACGAGGCAGCTTTTCTTGCCTCAGACTTACCCTAACAGATATTTTCACAGTATTCAAATTTGTCTAATTACACAAAAATCGTCTTCGTTTCCCTTCACCATAACGTGAACCGTTGCGTCGCTCTGTTTTGTAATGGGCTTTCCAGCATCCGCTTCTGTTGGATTTTTGCAACAGTGTAAGTCTTTAAACTTAACGGCATATCAAGCGATTGCACTGTACCAGCAAGAAGTAACATTAAATCTAAATAAGCAAAAGAAAATGCCAAATTGAACTGCTAATATACAGACAATCTCGTATTATTCACACCCGCAACACAAAACAAGCGTTATCTATCGATACACATCGCGTAGTAATGACCTGCGACCAAGAAACAAAGCATAATTTTTTTGTTTTTCTGTAGGGAATGGGGTAACGGCTTCATCGATTAATATATCCCTGCCTTCAGGTCACCTATTACTCCTCCATGCCCTTCTCTATAGCTCGTTTACGATATGGGTTGTTCAAAATAGATGGCGCGGCCGGGTCAAACTTACAACCCCGAACAATTTAGTGAAGGCGGCCCGAAGGGTACAGACTATGAATGCTTGCTTCAATTTTGTTGTTTATCTTGCGGAAGATGGTAGCCAAATACCGCCTGTTTATTCAGCTTCTCCTTGCCTGCACTCCGCGCGCAGGCAAACGAAACGGAAACTTTATTGACTACAATCTGCTGCGCTCATAATTATCAATCTTGTTTTACTGGACCAAGGACCTCGATATGAACCAGCACTTCCTCTGTTACTGCAATCAGCTCATTTAATAGCTGAGGTGTGATTTCCAGATGACCTTCATAGGCAGCCAAATTTATCTGCTTGTGACTTTTATCCAACACGCGCTATTTCGCGGCTTCCAGCCCCACCGTGTGTTGCAAACACTGAATTACCAGATAGCGGTTTTCGGAACGCTAACCATGCCAGCGCATAGCAGCAAAGGCTAACGCATGCGCCGCACCGTATGCCAACGAGAACCGGCTATCTTCCGACAGGCCTTCAATCCGGGCATTCCGCAACCGACGTTTTGCTGAATTGAGCATGCCTTCAAACTCATTCTGGTCGCGCGGTTCGGCTTAATTGCTTAATACTGACTAAATTATCCAAACGCGCCAATGTCATCCTCGTTTTTTTTCAACCATATTTTTGGCTGCTCCATCAATCTGCTTAAAAATGCATGGTTATTTGACAGCTTACCTTTGACTTGATGCATCGTATAAATCGATGGATTGATCGGTCTACCAAGAGATTGTTCGGCATCGGCTAACACAGCCATCAAATTTGCATACGCCAAGGAATCGGTTATCATCAATAAATCAACGTCACTATTGGCGGCATCCTCCCCTTTGGCGCTGGAGCCGTAAATAAAGGCTTCGTCGATATACTCATACACCGGCGCCAGTGCGGCACAAATCACATCCGCAATACCAAACGTCTTTCTGACAAGTAACTGCTTTCTCCTTAAAAAATAATCAAGAAAACACTGGACAAGTTTTTGGGCGAGAAAAATTCAATTCCGTGTCCTGCTGACCAAATCCTCCCCGATAATCGCGCTGGGTTGGGCGATATACTGCTTTCTTTTAGTGTGATTTTGTTGTTTCTTTTGGGAAAGTCCGTTTTATTCACGTTAGTCGGCTTACAGGGTGTCAAAAAAAGCCGTGTTATGATGGAGTCAATCAGCAAACGTGGCGATACTTACTTGCGCACTTTACTGATCCACGGAGCGCGAGCGGTCATCCGCTTTGCCAAAAACAAGATTGAGCCGGAAGGCTGGCTTATACAAACTGATAACACGTCACAATAAGAATATCGCTGCTGTTGCGCTAGCAAATATAAACGCTCGTATCATTTGGGCGTTGCTTGTCAAAGGCACAACATTTCGCCCCGGTCACGCATCGACAGCATGCGCAGCCGCTGCATGTTCGTGGCGGATAATTTAACAACGTATTGGTAATGTCGTATCGAAAACACGTTTAAGAAAAAAAAATTTCGCCGATTGCACAGACATCGTAACATGATGGCGAGACAGGTCAGACCGTGGCTAGGAAAGTTCGATGCGGGACAAACACATCAAGTGCGTAAAAATGATAGAGCTCCGTCCAGCGAATTCCATCAGGAATAGAAGCAATGCGCTTCATACAAAATCCGGATATATGGCTGCAATCTTTACCTTCTCAAAATCATCGACTGAAAGCTTGGTATACCGCGGACTTTCATGTATGTTCCTTGATCTTGCGTAAGAGTCACGCCGGTCACAGAAACGAATCTCAAGGCTAGTTGCCTCGTAAGCAAAAAGCAGATTTTCTGACCAGCGCTGGACGAATTTGGTAGCCGAAACAGCGTAGTAGTGGCTCTTTTGAATGACATCGCCAAGGTTATAACCCTTTCGCTTGGCTTCGATAACCTCACACGCCTTGTCATCGACGAACAGCATATAATCAGCAGACCCGGCATCGATACCCATTTCACGCACCGCCACACCCAGCGGCGCATACAGATTAACACGCCTTTTGTCCTGCATAACCCACCCGGCGTCCATGAGTTTCCGGTCAATCGCTTTGCGGGTTTTGCGTCTTCACATTTTGTGTATGCCGATGACAGTTCTTTCTTCCCCGTTATAGTTGGTAATTTTTAAGTTCTTTCCCCGGTCCGCCTGGAACTATATGTTACTTTTAATCTTTTCGCTTAAGAATAAAGAAACATTTCTTATGCTTTTTTTGTTCTATAAACGGTATTTCATTGATTTTTTGTTCGTCTAGTGCCAAGATATTCAAGCGAATATGACGGTGCGTTTTGCCGGTTGACTAAAAATTACGGAACCTTTTTTTACCACAGAAATCAGGAACACGTGCAACATGCTTAAATTTTATGGTTACAAGAAATGCGGCACCTGCCGCAAAGCAGAAAATTTTTTCCAGCAAGCGGGTATTGATTACCAATTTATCGATATTACCGAAAACCCGCCCACGGCGGAGACGCTCGTGGACATTGCCAAACTCGCCGACACTCCACTGAAAAAGCTCTTCAATACCAGCGGAATACAATACCGCGAATTAAAAATCAAAGAACAACTGCCCGCCCTGTCCGATCTGGAGATATTGGCGCTGCTGGCGGGCAACGGGCGGCTTGTCAAGCGGCCACTGATCACCAACGGCGAACAAGCCACCGTTGGTTTTAAAGCGGATGTTTTCGCGGATGTATGGCGCTAGCAGTAAACGCCGTTGTCTGGATAATCTGATGTATTTGACAAAATCGCCACAGCCGGTGACAAGGAGTGGTTAGTTAATTAAATAATTATCAAGCATAAATAATATCTTCGGTGTTCTTATATCAGTCAGCCGTTCGCAAAGAGTACCATTCCCGTAAAAAAAGTGGATAATATCCGTAAACAACTGCGCGCGTTCCATAGGGACTTGGTCGTTGCACAGTATTGCATGACGATTCACTGACTAACGAGAAGAGGCGTGTGAATATGACAAAATCCGGCATTCCGCCCAAACAGGGCTTGTATGATCCCGCTTTTGAGCATGATAGTTGCGGCATCGGTTTTGTTGTCCATATTAAAGGCAAAGCCGCTCACCAGATCGTCACACAGGCGCTTACGGTTTTACAGAATCTGGATCATCGCGGCGCTTGTGGCTGTGAGGAGAATACCGGTGACGGCGCAGGTATTCTGCTGCAGATTCCGCACGCTTTTCTTCAACCCGCCTGTGACGGACTCGGATTTCAACTCCCAAAGCCGAAACAATATGGAGTTGGCATGGTCTTTCTGCCGCCGGATAGAAATCAACGCCATCAGTGTGAAAAACGCCTGGAAGAAATCGTGCGCCAGGAAGGACAGCAGGTACTCGGCTGGCGCAGCGTACCGACTGACAACTTCTACCTTGGCGACACCGCCAAAGCGTGCGAACCGTTCATACGCCAGATTTTCATTCGACGTGATGCCGCGCTGCAGGATGATATGGCCTTTGAGCGTAAACTTTACGTAATCCGCCGGCAGGCCGAAAACGCCATCCGTTACGGGGACATCGCCGGCGGTGACTATTTTTACGTACCAAGTCTTTCATGCCGGACGATTATCTATAAGGGTATGTTAACACCACGGCAGGTGGTCACATTTTATCCTGATTTATCCGATCCTTTGACCGAATCGGCGCTGGCACTGGTACATTCCCGTTTCAGCACCAATACCTTCCCCAGTTGGGAGCGCGCGCATCCCTACCGCTATATGATTCATAATGGGGAATTTAACACCCTGCGGGGTAATGAGAATTGGATGCGCGCACGCCAGGCGATGCTGCACACCGGCCTGTTTGGCGGTGAGCTGCCCAAGCTGCTGCCAGTCATTCAGCAAGACGGCAGCGATTCCGCCAAGTTCGATAATTGTCTCGAATTTCTCGGACTGACTGGTTATTCCTTACCGCATGCGATGATGATGATGATTCCGGAACCATGGGAAAATCATCAGAACATGCCCGCGGAAAAACGCGCTTTCTACGAATATCACAGCAGCCTGATGGAGCCTTGGGACGGCCCGGCCTCAATCGCGTTTACCGATGGGAGCAAAGTTGGCGCCATGCTCGACCGTAACGGCCTGCGTCCATCGCGCTACTATGTGACCAAGGACGATCTGGTGATTATGGCTTCTGAGGTCGGCGTGCTGGACGTACCGCCGGAACGGATACTGGAAAAGCAGCGATTGAAACCAGGCCGTATGTTTTTAGTTGACACCGAAGAACAGCGCATTATTAGCGACGAGGAACTGAAATACCAGATTGCCACGGCGTTTCCTTATCGGCAGTGGCTGGATGACAATCTGTTGCATTTTGATGATTTGCCCGATATCCCCGACCAGCAAACGCCACACAACCATCCCACCATCTTGCAACGCCAGCAGGCTTTCGGCTACACCTTTGAAGACTTGCGCCTTATTCTCGCGCCCATGGCAATGAACGGGATATCCCCCATTGGTTCAATGGGAACAGACACCCCACTGGCCGTGCTGTCTGATCAGCCGCAACTGCTCTACAATTATTTTAAACAGCTCTTTGCCCAGGTGACCAATCCACCGATTGACCCGATCCGGGAAGAGTTAATCACCGCTACCACACTGACACTTGGCTCTGAGGGAAA
>BQJA01000017.1 GCA_021604405.1 Nitrosomonas sp.
TGCATAATATCGAACGGTCCAATAATTGTTGCATTAGTTTCACGCCAAGAAATAACAAATTTGTAGTGCCATACAGTGCCAAAAATAATAATTATCTTATTGAATAATAAAAACAAATTGTCAGCGAAATCGAAACTTGGGTTAGCATCTCATAATGGGAGCGGTTGTTGAATCCCATCAATTTTGCGATTTGTGGCACTCGCAAGATAAGCGGCAGTATCGTATGTTTCTACAAGACGATCTGCCGCTGCATTTATGTAAATTTCGTATGGACAATGCAGCCGTGACCATAAAATAGAAGTGGTCCGTTCTTTCTGTCACTAAGGAAACATAGGCAGCTTGGAGATTAACGCGTTGGAATCTTAATATCTTTGCCTAAGAATGCATTTTGTTTAAATAAAGAGGGTAGAATGATACCTGCAATAATAATTAAAAGCCTTGATTCAGATCAATTCATAGGTTTTTAGAGCAGAACACTTTTTATACAGTTGGCTTGGTATTGCCAGTATCGAAATGCGAAAGAACAGTCTTATTCCACGTGTTAATGCGAATTGTGCAACCTGCAGTTTGCGTGAATTATGTCTGCCATTGGGACTTAATGAGCATGAAATTATCTTGCTAGATAAACTGGTCAGTCATAAATGCAAGATTCAACGAGGAGAGTTTTTGCATCGTGCTGGTTTAAGGTTTCAATCGCTTTATGCCATTCGGCGGGGTTTCTTTAAAACCTGTATTTTGGAAAAAGATGGGCGCCAGCAGGTTACCGGTTTTTATATGACAGGCGAATTGCTGGGTTTGGACGCCATTAGTACAGAAACGTATAACTGCGATACAGTTGCCTTAGAAGACAGCGAAGTATGCGAAGTTCCATTTGCAAAGCTTGAGGAAATGAGTCGAAACATCCCGACCCTGATGCATCATTTTCACAAAATAATGAGTCGTGAGATTGTAAAGGATCATGGCGTTATGATGTTGCTTGGCAGCATGAGAGCGGAGGAACGGTTGGCTGCTTTTCTGTTAAATTTGTCGCGGCGTTTCGTTAAACGTGGATACTCCGCATCAGATTTTATTTTGCGTATGACGCGTGAGGAAATTGGCAGCTATTTGGGACTTAAATTTGAGACGGTCAGCCGTGCTTTTTCCCGGCTGCAAGATGAAAATATAATTAGCGTAAATAATAAACATGTCAGCATTCATGATATGGATCGCTTGAGAAGTAAAGTCGGCAATTCATGATTAGCGCTATGTTTGTTAGGAATTGTCAGGAGCAGCCACTTTTATTGATGCGCCGATTAAGAATTTCCTGCTGCGCGGCGCTTTGCTTCCGATAGCCGATTTATGGATTATTTTGTAGTGTCCCGCCCATTTTTCATTCCGTCTTGAGTGGTTTCTGGGGCATGCTATAATACGGCGCAGCTATTTTATCGTGATGATTTAATGGTGTGATATTTATCATTAACAAATACACACATTCGTCCAGACAGATAAGGGTGCTCTTTTATGTGGAGTGGCAATGGCGAATGGCGGTTTAACCCTAAAAAGGAGAATTTATGTCGGTAACTATGCGGCAAATGCTGGAAGCAGGTGTACATTTCGGGCATCAGACCCGTTTCTGGAATCCAAAAATGGCACCTTATATTTTTGGCCAACGTAACAAAATACATATTGTCAATCTTGAAAAGACGTTGGTTAAGTATCAAGAGGCAATGAATTACATACGGCAACTTGCAGCGAATAAGGGAACCATACTTTTTGTTGGTACCAAGCGGCAGGCACGTGACATTGTTCAAGAAGAAGCCATCCGTTGTAACGCTCCCTATGTGAATCAGCGATGGCTGGGTGGAATGTTGACGAATTTCAAGACTATAAAATTATCCATCAAGCGATTGCACGATATGGAAGCTATGATGCAGGATGGTACGTTAGACAAGCTGGTGAAAAAAGAGGCGCTTGATCTTCAGCGCGAATTGGAGAAGCTGAATAGTAGCCTGGGTGGCATTAAAGATATGAAAGGGCTGCCGGATGCCATGTTTGTCATCGATGTGGGTTTTCAGAAAGGTGCGGTTACTGAAGCAAAGAAACTCGGAATACCTGTTGTCGGCGTCGTGGATACCAATCACAGCCCTGATGGCATGCATTACGTGATACCCGGTAATGATGACTCAAGTCAGGCAATACGACTGTACGCACGGGGTGTTGCAGACGCGATTTTGGAGGGACGTAGTCAGTCTGTACATGAAATTGTTGAGATGGGTGAAGTAGAAGCAACTGGCTAATTTTATACGCATAACATAATCAATAAACTACTGCCGAGGATTAATTTTCTATTGTGGAAACAGTAGCTAAG
Source organism: Nitrosomonas sp. (assembly GCA_021604405.1). GTDB lineage: Bacteria > Pseudomonadota > Gammaproteobacteria > Burkholderiales > Nitrosomonadaceae > Nitrosomonas. The sequence continues at coordinate 2,348 of BQJA01000017.1, forward strand.
AGTCTTTGATTGCGCGTGTTGCTGATTAATTCTCAAAATAAGTTGTTAAAATAATTTTGTGTCTGGAGTAGATATGGCGGATATAACCGCAAGTATGGTAAAAGAATTGCGCGAGGTAACAGGGCTCGGCATGATGGAGTGTAAAAAAGCGTTAACAGAAACAAGTGGTGATATGAAAGCTGCGGAGGATCTGTTACGTATTAAAAGTGGTGCCAAAGCAAGTAAAGCAGCCGGGCGAGTTGCTGCCGAAGGTGTGATCGGTTTATTTGTTGCGCCAAATGGAAAGAGCGGCTCAATGGTAGAAGTTAATTGCGAAACTGATTTTGTTGCCAAGAATGAAGAATTCATAAAGTTTGCAGAGAATTTGGCCGAGCTGGTGGCAATGAAAAATTTTTCTGATGTGGCGTCATTGAATGACGCTGAAATGCCTGGCGGCGAAACGGTGGAAAGTATTCGCAAGGCATTGATCATGAAGCTCGGTGAAAATATTACCGTACGCCGTTGTGTAAATCATACTGCGCAGGGACGGCTCGCGTCTTACCTGCATGGATTAAAGATTGGCGTGATTGTTGATTGTACGGGTGGCGACGAGAGTTTGGGAAAGGATCTGGCGATGCATATTGCGGCCAGCAAGCCAATTTGTGTTTCCAAAGAAAATGTATCTGCCGATGTGCTGGAGCGTGAACGGCAAATATTTTCGGCGCAGGCGGCAGAAAGTGGCAAACCAGCCAATATTGTGGAGAAAATGGTTGAAGGACGCATTGCCAAATACCTTGCAGAAGTGACGTTGCTTGGACAACCCTTTGTTAAGGATACTGAGCAAACGGTGGAAAAGTTATTGGCCGACAAATCATCGAAAGTTAACGATTTTTCAATTTTTGTCGTTGGAGAAGGCATAGAGAAAAAAACTGAGGATTTTGCTGCTGAGGTGATGGCGCAGACAAAAGGAAGCAAGGCATCGTAGTCTTTGAACCATTATGACGACATATAAACGCATACTGCTGAAACTTTCTGGCGAAGCTCTGATGGGAAATGATAGTTACGGGATCAACCGTGATATCATGCAACGAATTGTTGACGAAATCAGCGAAGTTAAAAAGCTTGATGTCGAAATTGCAATTGTGGTTGGCGGCGGTAACATTTTTCGTGGCATGCAATCAGCTAACGATGGGATCGAGCGTGTCACGGCAGATTATATGGGAATGCTGGCAACCGTGATGAATGCCCTGGCCTTGCAGGATGCAATGAAACAGGGTGGATTGACGCCAAGAATACAGTCTGCGTTGCATATAGAACAAGTGGTGGAGCCCTATATTCGTGCTAAGGCGATACGTTATTTGAAAGAAGGTAAAGTGATTATTTTCGCTGCAGGAACAGGGAATCCCTTTTTTACCACTGACACCGCAGCAGCATTACGTGGCATGGAAATGAATGTCGATATAGTGCTTAAAGCAACAAAAGTGGATGGCATTTATACCAGCGATCCAAAAGTAGATCCGAGTGCAACACGTTTTAACAAATTATCATTTAATGATGCAATCAATAAAAATTTGCAGGTAATGGATGCTACAGCTTTAACATTGTGTCGTGACCAGAAGTTGCCACTGAATGTTTTTAGCCTCTTTAAAGTGGGCGCACTTAAAAGGGTCGTAATGGGAGAGGACGAAGGAACATTGGTAACGAATTGATTTAGATTATCATGTGAATATTAAAATAGCAGAATATAAGTGAGTTGGATAATATGATCGCTGATATAAAGAAGGCTGCTGAACAGAAAATGCAAAAAAGTCTTGAAGCACTCAAAACGGATTTAAGTAAGGTGCGAAGTGGACGTCCCCATACGGGTTTATTAGATCATGTCAATGTTGATTATTATGGCGCGCCAACACCACTCAACCAGGTGGCGAATGTTACCTTGGCGGATGCACGAACAATAGGTGTTATTCCCTGGGAAAAGAGTATGATGAGCAGTATTGAGAAGGCAATTCGTGATTCCGACCTGGGTTTGAACCCAATGACGGTGGGTGAAATGGTACGTGTGCCGATGCCACCACTGACAGAGGACCGGCGTCGTGAGCTTACCAAGATTGTAAAACAGGAAGCTGAGGCAGTTCGGGTGGCGATGCGCAATATCCGACGTGATGCGAATGCACATTTAAAAGTGTTAATTAAAGACAAAGAAATTTCAGTAGATGATGAACGACGTGGACAAGAGGAAATTCAAAAGCTGACTGACCAATATATTGCTGAAATTGATAAATTGTTGCAGGCGAAGGAAACTGAATTGATGGCTGTTTAACATGCCGATTGGCCCAAGTTCAACTTGTGAAATCCCTGAAACGGGGATGATTCCAAAGCATATTGCCATTATTATGGATGGTAATGGCCGTTGGGCAAAGAAGCGTTTGTTGCCGCGAATGGCGGGGCATAAACAAGGTGTCGAAGCCGTTCGCAATATCATTAAGGCCAGCATTGAACGGGATGTTGAGTACTTAACGATATTTGCTTTTAGTAGCGAAAACTGGCGCAGACCGTCAGACGAAGTTTCTTTTTTAATGCAGCTTTTTATTGGTGCGTTGGAACAGGAAATTGCCAAACTGCATGAAAATGGCATTCGTTTTAAAGTTGTTGGCGATCTAGCTAAGTTTGAACCAAAAATAGTTAGCTTCATTCAAAATGGTGAGAAGCTAACGGCGAATAATTCTCGCTTGACGTTGACTGTGGCTGCTAATTACGGTGGACGGTGGGATATCATGCAGGCCATAAATAAAATGGCGCTTCATTCACCTGAATTACAGGGTACTTATGAAGAGAAAGATCTGTCGCAATATCTTGCTATGAATTATGCGCCAGAGCCTGATTTATTCATACGTACAGGTGGCGAATGCCGCATTAGCAATTTTTTATTGTGGCATCTGGCTTATACGGAATTATATTTTACCAATACACTTTGGCCTGACTTCGATGCACGTGAATTGGATCTTGCAATTCAGTCTTTCCAGCGGCGGGAACGAAGATTTGGCCGGACAAGTGAACAACTTCAGAGATCATTATCTGAGAAGCCAATAACCAAGTTATTTGCAAAAAACGATACTTAGTGCAGTATACCAGGTATTGTTTTTTATAGATTTGCATGGGTTTTCTCAGGATACGCTTCCTTTATGCTTAAAACCCGCATTCTCACTGCTGTCGTTATATTACCCTTATTTTTAGCAGCGCTTTTTTATCTGCCAGCTATTTTATGGGGTGCATTGTTGCTTATCCTGACTGTAATTGGCGCGCAGGAGTGGTGCAGGCTGGCCAAATTCTCAGTAAAAAATACCACCTTGTATTTAATAATGACAACCCTGCTGGGCGGCGAATTGTTATTTTTGCTTAGTGAAGCGGTTGTCATTGATCCGTATTCCGCAAGTTTTATCTCGATATATAGTCTATCATTTATCTTTTGGAGTGTTGGCGTACCTTTATTGTTAAAAACCGGGTATGCATTGAAAAATCCAATGTTATGGATGCTGATTGGCTGGCTAGTGCTTGTGCCAACCTGTCTTGCCTTATACCAATTACGCGCAATAAGTCCATTTATCCTGCTGGGTTTTATGGCGACTATCTGGATCTCTGATACAGCTGCTTATTTTGCCGGCCGTTCATTTGGTAAACGTAAATTGGCTGCTGCTATTAGTCCTGGAAAGACCTGGGAAGGTGTAATGGGTGCCCTGGTCGCAGTTTCGATTTATGCTTTAGTATGGAATTATCTGTCAGAGGAAAAATTTCTAACACTATTTCTTGTGCCGTTGTTGTTGTTGCTTGTGGTGCTTGGCATCATCGGCGATTTATTTGAATCTATGATAAAACGCCATGCGGGTGTTAAAGATAGTGGTAATCTTTTGCCGGGTCACGGTGGTATACTGGATCGTATCGATGCACTGACTTCTACGTTGCCTGTTGCAATGCTGGCATTACTCGTATTTTATTCTAACTAAGCTATGAAAACCATTCGACACCTTACCATTCTGGGATCCACTGGCAGTATCGGTGAGAGCACGCTGGACGTTGTGATGCGCCATCGTGATCGCTTTCATATCGTTGCGCTTACCGCTAACAGCAGTTACGAAAAAATGTTGACCCAATGTCGTGACTTCCAGCCGCAATATGCTGTTATGCTGGATGAAGATAGTGCTGAACAATTGGATGTTGAAATTCGCAAGGAAGGGCTTGAAACCAAAGTGCTATCTGGCGTTGAGTCGTTGGAGAAAGTGGCATCGCTTTCCGAAGTAGACACGGTGATGGCTGCGATTGTTGGCGCAGCAGGTATAAGACCGACATTTGCCGCAGCCCGTACCGGTAAGCAAGTGCTGTTGGCCAATAAAGAGACGCTGGTTATGTCCGGGCGGATTTTCATGGATGTTGTGAAGCAGCATCAGGCGTCTTTATTGCCGATCGATAGTGAACATAATGCAATTCACCAGTCACTTCCGCATAATTTCAAGGGTGATCTGTCAGAAGTCGGGGTGCGCCGTATTTTGTTGACGGCTTCAGGCGGTCCGTTTCGAGATTCATCTTTGTCTTCACTCGAACAGGTGACGCCTGATCAGGCTTGTGCGCATCCCAACTGGGATATGGGGCGGAAAATCTCGGTGGACTCAGCGACAATGATGAATAAAGGATTGGAGGTGATCGAGGCACATTGGTTGTTTGAGGCCGCACCTGAGAAAATTCAAGTCGTGATTCATCCGCAAAGTGTTATTCATTCGATGGTTGAATATGTCGACGGCTCGGTATTAGCACAATTGGGTAATCCTGACATGCGGACACCGATTGCGCATGCGCTGGGGTATCCGGAAAGAATTGATAGTGGGGTCACATCGCTGGACATGTTTAAAATTGCGCGCTTAGATTTTGAGGCGCCAGATTTTGAACGTTTTCCATGCTTGGAACTGGCTTATCAGGCGCTTTCATCAGGTGGTAATATGCCAGCAATACTCAATGCTGCTAATGAAATTGCTGTTGAATCCTTTCTCGGCGGACAGATGCCTTTTACTGCAATTCCTTCGATGATTGAGCAAGTTATGCAGACAATTAGCCATAAAGATGTTAAAACACTGGAAGACGTCCTGACGGCCGATGCTGTAGCACGTGAAACGGCGCGTGAGTGGCTGACATGCATGGCCTAACACTTGAGTGCGTGTATTGGGCAGTTTTCTTGTGAAAGAGATACTTTTTTTAGTCACAGAAAAACTTGGTTATTTCTGAGTTTTCTAATCGTGTTACATTTGTTTTTCTACTCTGGTGGATAGAAATGCTTTTTCTTGTTACCTTCTTGATGCAAAATTATTGCTACTTCTTGGCACAATAAATTGATATGACAATTTTATCTACATTGGCTGCTTTTATCATTGCTTTGGGTGTATTGATTACCTTTCATGAATTTGGTCATTACTTGGTGGCGCGTTGGAGTGGTGTAAAGGTGCTGCGATTTTCAGTTGGTTTTGGACGGCCTTTGTTCAGTAAACGCTGGGGTAAGGATCAAACTGAATGGGTGATTGCAGCCATTCCACTTGGCGGGTATGTGAAGATGCTGGATGAACGGGAGGGTAAAGTCATACCTGAAGATTTGCCACGTTCATTTAATCAGCAGCCGGTTTCGCGACGTTTTGCTATCGTAGCTGCTGGACCGCTTGCTAATTTCTTGTTGGCAATTTTATTGTATTGGGTAATATTTATATTGGGTGTAAGCGGGATAAAACCTATCTTAGGCCCGGTTGTGCCTGCAACCCCGGCTGCTTTTGCATCTTTTGAGGCTGGAGAAACCATTGTGGAAATTGATAACGAACCGGTTGCCAGCTGGCAGGAGATGCATTGGAAACTTCTAACGCTCGCGCTCGACAAGTCGCCGGAAGTAAAAGTGAAAACTGTCAATCAGAAGGGCGAAACCGCACAACGGTACTTGGATCTTAGTAATGTCTCTGCCGATGAGTTGGATAGCGATTTTATAGGCAAGATCGGGTTGCATGTCTATCAGCCATTAATAAAACCGGTTATTGCCCAGGTGATTGATGGTGAGGCTGGCTATAGAGCAGGTCTGAAGGAAGGTGATGAAATTTATGCGGTTAATGGCGAAGAAATTGTTGACTGGAAAGAATTAGTAGAGGTAATACGTTCGAGTCCAGATCAACCTGTAAAAATGGAAATTTTACGTGACAATGATTTTATTCTGATAACGGTTACACCAGATGTGGCAACGGAAAATGGAAAAAAAATCGGGAAAGTCGGTATTGCGCCAGATGTTAATTATGCAGAGCTGGAAAATTTGTTGGTAACCGTTAGTTATCCAGCAGGGATTGCAATAGTTAAGGCGATTGATAAAACGTGGGAGACAACAGTATTAACCTTTCAAATGTTAGGTAAAATGATTGTCGGTGACGTATCCTGGAAAAATATCAGTGGTCCTATTTCAATAGCGGATTATGCAGGGCAGACTGCTCAGATGGGATTTGTTGCTTATATCGGGTTTCTTGCACTTATAAGCATTAGTTTGGCTGTGTTGAATTTATTACCGATTCCGGTGCTGGACGGCGGGCACTTAATGTATTACCTCATAGAAATTATTCGAGGCACTCCCCTGTCTGAGAAAGCCATGATGATTGGTCAACAAATCGGGATGGCGATGTTGTTTACATTGATAATTTTTGCCATATATAACGATATTCATCGGCTTGTCGCTGGTTAATCATCCAATAAACCGCGGTTGGCAGCTAAAAAAACAACTCAACCGGATGAATTATTTTCATATCTGCTCAACTACGTTATTTGCATACTGGATGACTAATGCGATGGCGCTTATAGTACGCATATCATTGTTTTTGCCAGGACTTAAAATCGGCGTACATTATGCCGAATTACATCGTGCTACAACTACAAGGCAGTACACGCCGGACCCTACCCCGCTGCAGTTTTTAGGATAATGAAGCTCAAGTCTCTCATTACGTTTTTTTTTCTATTCTATTCTATGCTTTCCTGGTCTAGTGAGGCGTTTATCGTTAAGGATATTCGGGTGGAAGGTATACAAAGAACCGAAGCGGGCACGGTATTTAGTTATTTACCTGTAAAGGTTGGGGATTTACTGGATGAAGAAAAAGCGGCCACCGCTATCAAGGCGCTTTATGCGACGGGATTCTTTAAAGATGTCCAATTAAAAGCGGGAAACGGCATATTGATTGTGCAAGTGGAAGAACGTCCGGCAATCGCGGAAATTTCCATTAATGGGGCTAAAGAATTTGAAGAGGATAAACTGAAAGAAGGCCTGAAGCAAGCCGGCCTGTCAGAATCCCGAATTTTTAGCCGCTCTCTTCTGGATAGAGCGGAGCAGGAATTAAAGCGGCAGTATATCGGTCGAGGAAAATATGCGGTAAAAATTACAACGACGACGACACCTTTGGAGCGTAACCGGGTAGCTGTTAACTTTGACATAAAGGAAGGTAAAACCGCCCGGATTCGAAAAATAAATTTCACAGGGAACCAAACTTTCTCAGATAAGGAATTACGGAATTTGTTTGTGCTTAGAACACCGGGGTTGCTGACTTGGTTTACTAAGGATGATCAATATTCTAAGCAAAAATTGTCTGCTGATCTGGAAACACTGCGTTCATTTTATCTGGACCGCGGGTATCTGGAATTTGATATTGAGTCAACGCAAGTATCCATCACGCCAAACATGCGTGATATTTATATTACGGTCAATATTCATGAGGGTGCGCAGTATACGGTTGCTGACATTAAACTCGCTGGTGAAATGCCGGTACCGAAGGAAGAGTTGGGCCAGTTGATACAGCTTGCCCCCGGTGAGGTATTTGCACGTGAAAAATTGACGGAATCGATAAAACTTATTACTGATCGTTTAGGTGACGATGGATATGCTTTTGCTAATGTGAATGCGTCTCCTGTTGTGGATCAGGAAAAACGGCAAGCGTCATTCACATTTTTTATTGATCCGGGGCGGCGGGTTTATATTAGACGTATTAATATTTCTGGTAATGAACGTACACGAGATGAAGTGATACGCCGTGAGTTCAGGCAGATGGAAGGGGGATGGCATTCAACGTCCAAGATAAATCTTTCCCGGCAACGTATTGACCGATTATTTTATTTCACTAGCGTGAATGTAGAAACGCCGCCAGTTGCTGATGCACCTGACCAAGTTGATATTGATGTTACGGTGGAGGAAAGACCGACAGGTGCTATCATGTTCGGTGCGGGTTTTTCTGATCGGCAGGGACTCATCCTCAATGCCTCCATTTCGCAGAATAATATTTTTGGGACCGGAAATCATCTGAGTCTTCAGGTTAATACCGGGAATATTAATAAGGTCTATTCTGCTTCATTTACCAACCCTTACTTTACGGTGGATGGAATCAGCCTAGGGTTTGATATATTTAAACGTGATCTAAATACCCGTTCGTTATCCAGAGTTGGAACATTTGCGACAGATACAATGGGCGTGACTGCCCGCGTTGGTATTCCAATAGCGGAAAATGACATTGTTTCCTTTAGCTTGGGTGCTGAGAATACCGATATTAAGACATTTCCTGATAGCCCACAACGCAACAAGGATTTTGTGGAAGAGTTTGGGACGCCAACGAATAATTTTCCGTTTACCGTAAGTTGGGCGCGTGACCGGCGTGACAGCGCGATTTATACCACTTCAGGAACAACACATCGCTTATTTGGTGAAGTGAGTGTGCCCGGCGGTGATTTGAATTATTATAAGTTAAGTTATGCGCAGAAATGGTTTTACCCTATTTCAGATACATTTACCCTGTTGCTGAATGGGGAATTCGGTATTGGTGGGGGTTATGCAGGAAAACCGTTGCCATTCTTTAAGAACTTTTTTGCGGGCGGCAATAACTCGGTGCGTGGTTATGATCTGAACACATTGGGACCGAAAGACGAAAGGGGCCTTGCATTGGGTGGGGACAGACGTGTGGTTGGAAACGTGGAAGTGTTATTCCCAGTTCCATTTATGAAGGACGACCGGTCTTTGCGATTGAGTGTTTTTATGGATGGCGGCTCCGTATTTAATAACCAGGTTAAACTTGATGAGATGCGTTATTCAGCTGGATTTGCTGTTTCCTGGGTCTCTCCAATGGGGCCGTTGAAAGTCAGTCTCGCGCAGCCATTGAATGATAAACCAGGTGATGATTTGCAAGCATTCCAATTCCAATTCGGACAGAATTTCTGAAATTAATCAGGTTAATCAGGAGAGAACATTGCAACGGAAAACTCTTTGGCTGCATACGCTGACTGCTACAAGTATTTTTGTTGTATCAGTGAGTTGTGCTTTTAGTGTATTTGCTGGCGGGATTAAAGTTGGGATTGTTGATACTGTCAAGATATTGCGCGAATCAGCGCCGTCGATGAAAGCTCAGAAAGAGATAGAGCAGGAATTTTCTCCGCGAGACGAACAGGTCAAAAAAATGGCAGCCGGTGTAAAAGCATTGCAGGAAAAGTTAGAAAATGAAAGTAAAAACATGAGCGAGACGGAGCAGCGGGATTTAGAGCGTGAGCTTGCCAGTCTTAGTCGCGAGTATCAACGCGCACAACGGCAAATGCAGGAAGACTTTAGTATGCGCCAAAATGATGAACGCAGTTTAATTGTAGAATATATCAATAAAGCGATTAATGATATTGCGACAGTGGAAGAATACGATTTGATTTTCCACTTGCAGGATACCGTTTATCGTAGTGAGCGCATAGACATTACTGAACAAGTGATGAAAGCGCTGGAAGATAAATAGCTAATATAGGGGAAGCTAATGGGTGCCATGGACATTCATGAAATTTTAAAATATCTGCCGCATCGTTATCCTTTTCTTCTGGTAGATCGAGTCATTTCTTATGAGCCGGGAAAAGATATTGTCGCCCTCAAAAATGTAACAATTAATGAACCTTTTTTTAGTGGACATTTTCCCCATCATCCTGTGATGCCGGGTGTTTTGATTGTTGAAGCATTGGCGCAGGCTGCAGCTATTCTTACATTGCGTACTGAGGATTCAAAAAACTCGGATGATTCTGTGTATTATTTTGTTGGCATAGATGGGGTGCGTTTCAAGAGACCGGTGATGGCGGGTGATCAATTGACGCTTAAAGTTGCAATTGAGCGGCAGATTAAAGGTGTTTGGAAATATACATCAAAAGCTGAAGTCGATGGAAACCTTGTTACCGAGGCTAAATTAATGTGTACCGCACGAAACATCGGCTAATTGGCGCCCGTGATTTTAGATGACGCTTCCGGGTTAAATGGGTATCGTTCGATATGTGGTGTAGATGAGGCTGGTAGAGGGCCGCTGGCAGGACCGGTATTTGCAGCGTGTGTTATTTTAGATCCTGCTCGTAAAATTGACGGCCTGGCTGACTCGAAAAAAATCAGCGCGAAAAAACGTGCCAGTCTAACCATGCTTATCAAAGAATATGCCAGGGCATGGGCGGTTTCGTCTGCGTCAGTCCTAGAAATCGAACGATTAAATATTTTGCGAGCCAGTTTACTGGCGATGAAACGTGCCGTTGAAAATTTGGCGATCGCGCCAGATATGATACTTGTCGACGGGAATTTTGCTCCGCAACTAAATAAACCGGTGCGGACGATTATTAAGGGTGATAGTTTTATTCCTGAGATTTCAGCGGCTTCTATTTTAGCAAAAACGGCTCGTGATACCGAGATGCTGGCGGTACATCAACGTTTTCCGCTTTATGGCTTTGATCAGCACAAGGGATATCCAACCAAGAAGCATATCGCTGCATTGCAGATGCATGGTGCATCGCCGGTGCACCGTCAGAATTTTGCGCCGGTAAAAGCAGTCATAAATGCCGCGAGCGCTAGCCCGTTTTTTCTACCGCTTGTTTAAGTAAATAGAGTTTTTCCAGCGCTTGTCTCGGACTTAATTCGTCCGGTGTTATGGTTTTTATCAGTTCGATCACAGGATGTTGCGGCGGTACTTCTTCGAAAATTTCAGGAATGGCAGGAAATAATTCCAGTTGTGGTTTTTTTTCGGCACTCTCCAGCTTTATTAAATGTTTCTTGGCTGTTTTGATGACGGGTGCTGGAACGCCCGCTAATTTTGCGACTTGCAGTCCGTAGCTTTTACTTGCCGCCCCTTCGCTGACTTTATGCATAAATACTATATGATGCTTATGTTCTACGGCTTCCAGATGGACGTTTTTAACATGCCTGAATTCTGTCTCAAGTCTGGTTAGCTCAAAATAATGTGTGGCGAATAAAGTATAACTCTGATTTTTCTTCAATAGATGGCAGGCGATGGCGTATGCCAATGCCAGGCCATCGAATGTAGAAGTGCCCCTGCCTATTTCATCCATTAATACAAGGCTTTGTTCGGTCGAATTGTGTAGAATATTGGCGGTTTCCGTCATCTCCACCATAAAAGTAGAGCGCCCTGAAGCAAGATCGTCCGCTGCGCCAATACGTGTAAAAATTTGGTCAAGTGCGCCAATGCGCGCAGCTTCTGCCGGAACATAACAGCCGCAATGTGCTAATAATGTGATCAAAGCGATTTGCCGCATGTAAGTGGACTTCCCACCCATGTTCGGGCCAGTGATAATGAGCATTTTTTGCAAGGCACTATTGCAAGCGCCGAGCTGTACATTATTCGTGACAAAATTTTCTACTTGGTTTTCTACAACCGGATGTCGGCCTGATTCAATTTCTATCACTGCCTCTTTGCTAAAAACGGGCGCTTTGTAATTTAATGATTGCGCGCGTTCAGCAAATGTAACCAATACATCTAATGCGGCGATGCTGGATGCAATTTTCTGTAACTGGTTAATATGTTGCGCAAGCATGTCCAGTAATGCTTCATATAGAAATTTTTCTTTCGCCAAAGCGCGATCCTTGGCTGCCAGTGCTTTGTCTTCGAATGCCTTTAGTTCCGGTGTGACATAGCGCTCGGCATTTTTTAGTGTCTGTCGGCGGCGGTAATCTTCAGGAATTTTTTCGCTGTGGGCATGGGTTACTTCAATATAAAAACCATGTACCCGGTTATATTCCACCTTGAGCGTTGGAATACCGGTGCGTTCTTTTTCCCGCATTTCCAGCTGTAATAGAAATTCGCCGCAATTGTTTTGCAGTGATCGTAATTCGTCCAGTTCGGCATCATAGCCATCTGCAATAACTCCCCCCTCACGTAATAATGTGTTGGGATCTTCCTGTAATGCATTTTCTAATAAATTGGTTAGGGTATTGTCTGGCGACATGGTTTGCGTTAATTGGCGTATCATTTCAGTGTCGCAGTTTGAAACTGCGATGGCTATTTCCGGTAAATGATTCAAGCTGTCACGTAAACCAGACAGGTCTTTAGGGCGGGCGGATTTGAGGGCAACGCGTGCGGTAATGCGCTCAATGTCGACAATATGCCGGAGTCCTTCGCGTACCGTAAGATAAGTACTTTTTCCAATTAATGCAGATACACTGTCCAGGCGGTGCTGGATGACTGCGTGGTTACGCAGTGGATGATGCAGCCAGTGACGCAGCAGACGGCTTCCCATATTGGTAGAACAAGTATCCAATAATGATAGCAGTGTCGGTGATTTTTCGCCGCGGATGGTTTCAGAAATTTCCAGATTACGGCGCGTGCTTGCGTCTATGCGAATGTAAACATTGTCCTGCTCAACATGCAATGCGGTAAGGTGGGCAATGTTTGCGCCTTGTGTTAACCGGACATATTCAAGTAATGCGCCAGCAGCGCACAAAGATGTTTGCATGCCGTCGCAGCCGAATCCGGAAAGATCGCGTGTTTCAAATTGCTTGGTAAGGTTGCGAAACGCACTATCCAGATCGAATTGCCAGATCGGCAAACGTTTCAGGATCCACCGATTATCTGGCATTTCCGGTAGCGTTAATGATTCGGGCAAAAGAATTTCAGCCGGTTTCAATCGCTCCAACTCGCTTGTCAGATGGTGCTCGTCTGTTTCCATTACACGTAATTGCCCTGCTGCCAGGTTCAGCCAGGCGAGTCCGAGCGTTGTTTCATGGATTATCAGGGCAAGCAAAATACAATCATGCTTATCTTCTAATAACGCGGCATCGGTCAATGTGCCGGGTGTTATGATGCGGGTAATTTCACGTGCAACCGGTCCTTTGCTGGTGTTCGGGTCGCCAACCTGCTCGCAGATGACAATTGATTCGCCCAGCTTGATTAGTTTTGCCAGATATTGCTCGGCGGCATGATACGGTACACCCGCCATTTTTATCGGCTCTCCCGCGGAAGTGCCGCGCCGGGTCAGTGTAATATCGAGCAATCTTGCCGCTTTTTCTGCATCATCAAAAAACAGTTCGTAAAAATCACCCATGCGATAAAACATCAGCTTGTCTGGATGCTGCGCCTTGAGGCGCAAGTATTGTTGCATCATGGGCGTATGATTTGAATTTTTATCCATTGCGGTGCCGGTCTTTCATATTGTATTTTTCAACTTAAGTCTATGCCCGATCTGCTGAAACTTTTCGCGCAAGTCAATTGATGATTCATGGTGGCGTAATGGCTGGCCTAATGGCTTGGTGAAATTGTTTTTTTGCTTTTTGAATAGCCAGAGAATAAGTAATATTACTTTACTCGGTTTTAATAATAAGCACCGAGCGATATGATCAATGACGTGATAATAATCTAAACCTCTCACCATGGACAGGCCTTGTTATCACAAGTAAATTTTTTCCGCAATAAGGAAGCGGTCCCAGTTACGTGCTGTTCTCTTGTCAGCGTTTTTGAAATGGCGGAACCCTCCTGATAACAACAGGAGAGAAAGAATTCGATGATAAAAAAACAGCAGGGATTGAGTAATACGGAAAAACTGAATTATTCTGATGCAGTCTGCAACAAAGGCTTAAAGACTTGTTCCAGCTTTTTCTGATTAACGCGGCCTAAGTAGGTTTCAACAATTTCGCCATTCCGGTCAATGACAAGGGTATAGGGCAATGCAGCCTGAGGATTTCCGGTTGCTTCAAGAAGTGAAGCGGCGCCTGGCGCTTCGATTAATACCGGATAGTTGATGCCAAAATCTTCACTAAAGGCGATTACCATTTCTTCGCGGTCGATCGCGACACCTAAAAACAGCAATCCTTGATCGCCATATGTTTCCTGCATTTCAATAAACTCGGGAATTTCTTCCTGGCAAGGCGCGCACCAGGTTGCCCAGAAGTTAACGATCAGGACTTTCCCGCGCCATTGTGAAATGGCCTGTTCTTTACCGGTGATGTCAGGGAGGCGGGTAGCAAAAATTGCCGCCGCGCCAGTTTTTTTTGTTTCTTCCGTGAGAGGCGTGGACGGGTTGCTGTCGATCAATTGCACCCGCAAAAAGATGCCTGCGGCTAATGCGACGAGAGCGACACCGGTATACAATAATCCTTGTTTTAATTTAGACACCGATTTTTTTCCTTTTTTTTACAATAACAGATAATAGCAGCAGCGATTTATGCAATGCTATTGATAATGGAGAGAGATGTGGAGCTAAATGAGTACAGCATTCAGTATCGTAAGAAAATCATCTTTATTCTGGAAACCGATAATTCTGATATCCGGTATCTCATTCCCCTCGCGATCGATGAATAAAATTCCAGGTGGGCCAAATAAATTAAAACGTTTGAGCAGTGCCGCATCGTCCGGTGTTCCATCAGTCACATCAATTTGCAGTAATACAACGTCCTTCAATCGATTTTGCACCTTGGCGTCGGTGAATGTGAAACGTTCCATTTCTTTGCAGGAAATACACCAGTCCGCGTAAAAATCAACCATGACGTATTGGTCTTGGGATTGGTGAATATATTCGTCAAGCTCCGCGACAGATTTTACCCGCTGGAATTGTAAGTGCCCCTCTTGGTTTACGTTTGCAGTGCTTTCTGCCTCTAGGCCCGCTGCCATGTTAAGCTTCGAAAGTGGTTGCAGGACATCACGGCTGCCTGAAAGCACACCAATCAAGAGTGCAACGCCAGTCAGCAGTGCAATGACACCCACTCCTTTGAGGAATCTTTTTAGGCCAGATGCTTTTTCCGGTAATGGATCGATGGCGTGTAAATAAATGGCGGAAATGATCAGCAGCGCTGCCCACAAAAGCATATGCACAATTTCTGTAATAACGGGTGAAATTAACCAGATGGCAACACCCAGCAGCAATACGCCAAAGAATTGCTTGATTGATTCCATCCAGGGGCCTGATTTGGGAAGCAATGCGCCGGCAGACGCGCCTAGAAGCAATAATGGGACGCCCATGCCCAATGCCATGACAAAAAGTGCTGAGCCACCGAGTACGACATCCCCCGTTTGGCTGATGTAAATAAGTGCGCCAGCCAGCGGTGCGGCGACACAAGGGCCGACAATCAATGCAGACAGAGCGCCCATGCCAAATACACTGGTCAGATACCCGCCTTTCAAATGTCCGGCTTCCTCGGAAAGTTTGCTTTGCAGTGACCCCGGCAGTTGCAGCTCATAAAACCCGAACATGGAGAAGGCAAGCAAAACAAAAACTAAGGCGAATGTGCCCAGTACCCAGGCATTTTGTAACGCAGCGGATAGCATGGCACCGGACAGTCCGGCAGCGACGCCCGCTATCGCATAGGTGATCGCCATTCCCAGAACATAGGCCAGCGCTAAAATAAATCCACGGCTTCTGGTAAGATGCTTGCCCCGGGTTGCAATGATGCCAGACAGGATTGGAAACATTGGAAAAACGCAAGGTGTAAAGGCAAGTAACAGGCCAATGCCAAAAAATCCGGTCAGGATCAGCCAAAAATTACCGGTTTCAAACATCCGGTCAATTTTGTATGATTCCGTTTCAATTGCCGGTACACCGGGGCGGATTTGGAATAATTCTTCTGCAGCGTCCGGCGTAGCCGCTGTAGCTTTGCCGCTGATTGCGCCAGCGACCATATCGACTGCGGCTTTTATAGCAGGCAGAACGATATCAACGTCTTTGTTAATGGGTGCATAGCATACGCCGATCGGTTCATTGCAGCCTTGGTAAGTCGCGGAAAGGTTCAGCGGTTCTTCGTTTTCAGGCCTTGCGCGTTTTAATGAAATGACCGCTTGGAAGGGTTTGTAATAAACCTCGGTCTCGCCAAATGTCTGGTCGTCTTTCATCTTACCTGGCGGCAGGGTGATTTTTTCGATGAAAGTATCAGAATTCCTGGGTTCAAAGGCAATTTTGTCGCGATACATATAATAGTCTTTCGCCGGCTCAAAATTCGCGATTAACGTTTTTGCGTCGCGTACCTCAATTGACATCTTAAATGCTTCATCTGGCGGCAATAGCGCCTGTTGATTCTGCTGGCTAAGATTAATGCCCATTTCCTGCAGTTTGGAAAACAGGTTAAAAGATCCGCCCTCCTGTGCAGATACATTGATACTGGTCAGACAAAATAGAAGTAGTAAAAATTGTATAAAGCGCATAACTTGTTGAGTATTATTGATTGTCATCAGAAGGTAGGGTTGTATGTGCAATCCACCGTAAATAAGCAGGTAATCCGCCGTCAAGTGAGACAGCAATGATTTCTGGTAGTTCATATGGGTGCATGGCCGTAATAACTTTTTCAACTTGATTATAGTGCTGCTTTTGCGTTTTAATTAAAACCGGGATTTCTTCGGCAGATTCCGTTTTTCCCTGCCAGCTATAAACCGACGTGCAGGTATTTAATATATTGACACAAGCCGCGAGACGATCATCGACAATTCTTTTTGCAACACGAAGGGCCAGCTTTTTTTCAGGGAAATTGGTGACGATCAGTATGGGTTCCATTACTATAATCAATTCGTTTTAGTGATAACACAATTCTTTTCTTATAATTTTAACTTAGTATCAGGGTTGAGGAATAGAAAATAGAAATGTATTTTAGAATTGAAACAGATAAATTTTTTAGTTGGTTTTGTTTCCATCAATAGCTTACTTATTGTTACACAATTCAACACGACCAAAGTTTTGAGAAAAATTTCTGGTAAATCTTATTAAGCTTATCTTATTGTGCGGGGAGACATATTAATGAAACGATTATTCTGGTTGCTGCAAATTCTTGCTATCGCATTTCCAGTTATTATTTTTATTGTCTATATAATTATGGATGAAGGCGATCAATTTACATCAGAACATTATTTAGTAACCGGATTGAGCGCAGTTCCTTTTGTAATTGTTCTATTGCTTAAATTTCTTATGTCAGGTGTGGATAAGGAGTGAGGAAGAATCTTTATGCGGATTTTTAGATAGGTACACAAGTTTGCTACATGGCTATTTTAATTGAGAAAATCGGATGGGTTGGCTAGCTGAATTCGCGGGACACAAGCTGGCAAGGTTTCTGGCTGCACCGGTCCGCCAAAATATTCAGATTCCGTTGGCTTCTTACGAGCAGCTCGTTGCCGTGCTGCAACCCGCTGATGTTCTCCTGGTCGAGGGTAACACACGTTTAAGCGCACCGATCAAGTACCTTACGCAGTCAACCTGGTCGCATGCAGCACTGTATATTGGCGATGCACTTCCTGCCCGTGAATCATGGCGGTTGCCATTGGTGCTGGTTGAGGCCGACCTGGAAGAAGGGGTGCGAGCCGTAACGCTCGCGCATTACGCGCAGTTGCATACGCGGATTTGTCGTCCAGTCGGTTTGAGCAGCAGTGATCGTAAGAAAGTCGTCGAATATGTTATTGCGCGTATTGGTCATCACTATGACCTTAAAAATATTTTTGACCTGGCACGTTATCTTTTTCCAATGCCGCCTGTTCCTTTACGTTATCGGCGACGTTTACTCGAACTCGGCAGTGGGGACCCAACGCGCGCGATTTGTTCCACACTGATTGCGCAGGCTTTTAATGAAGTGAACTATCCCATTTTGCCCGAAGTCAGGCGCAAATGGTCTGATGATGCGAGGTATGCCGATTGTTTTGCGGAGATCTACCGGATTCGCCATTACAGTTTGTACACGCCGCGTGATTTTGATATTTCCCCTTTCTTTGATATCGTCAAGCCAGCGATTAAGGATGGTTTTGATTACCGCACCCTCAATTGGGATCATACCTATATGGACGAAATTAACTGTGACCACTCATAATTAAAACACCGTTGAATAGAAATGCAAGCCTTTTATTATAAATGACAAAAAGTTAGTTCAAACGCCACGTCATTCTCGACAACTTTAGTTTTTTGTCTTGGTTCAGAGGGAAAAAATCGAATATTAATCGCAGATTTACTGGCACTTATTTCTGGGATGCAATGCAAATTTTCATCCACCTGCAAACGTAGTAGGTGCGCGATATAACCAGACCCGGTTTGCTGGAACATCCCTTGTTCAGCAACATGACTGCTGGTTTTTCCGCTATTCCTCAACAAATGCAGCAAAATACTAAAACTGTCGCGAATCGGCAGAAAAGGTGCTAGCCATTCATCAAGATCTTTGCAACGCAAGTCTGGATCTGAATGCAGCCAGTAGTGGTATGACGGCAAATCAAATTCACTTACTCCGCCAGGAATGCCGGCACGCTGTTTAATGCTCATCAGCCATTCATTATCTCGCAAATGCTCACCCACTTTTCCAGAAATATTTAACATGTTGCGAAAAGTCATCTGGATATCCTGCAGTAGTTGTTCCAGCACGGATTCAGAAATGTTTGGATTGTCGCGGAGTGTCGCCAGGGTTTGTTTTTGCCTTTCCAATTCTTGCAATAAATCGGATTTAATATCCGCACGATTTGTGATATCGAGTACTTCAAAAAGCGCCATTAATGCGGCGTGATGTTCAATAGCCGTATCTTTGACTGAAAAGAAAACTATTTTATCAAACAGATCCTCGAGTCGTAATAGAATGCGGACACGTTCATTCAGTGGATGTTCGTAACAAATCACAAGTGGATTATTCTCTATAAGTAATAAATAATACTGTGATCTTGCCTTATTCAGGGTAATTTCACAAATAAAAAATTGGTGTGAATTGAAATAGACTGTTTTGGTAAATTATTGCGCGACCTGCTTAGTTTATGGGTGTAATATAAGGTAAAATCTTACCAAGTATAATCGTGAAAGTGGCCGACAAGTTATCATTCGGGGAGGGGAGATGACATGAGAATTTTTTTCTTTGCCGTAATTTTCAGTGTAACGGTTTTGTCTGGTTGCATCGGCCACCGTTCTGGAAATGGCGGGGGCGGTGAATCACTGGTCCAATGTGGCGATGTTGCAGGCCGAGCGCACTTAAATATCCTGACTGTCAATCTTCTGTTCTCCGAAATAAAAACACGCGATCAACGGTTGGATGCAATCGCCGACTTCGCAGTCGACGCCCCTGTCGATGTCATCCTGCTTCAGGAAGTCGTTGGGGGAGTGTTGGTCGATACCGCCAATAGTGCTCTTGATCTCCAGGGAAAGCTGCGCGATAAAGACAGTGAATACGATTTGCATACGGCATTTGAAGTGGGATTGCCCGGGGCGCTGGTGTTAGCGAATGCCGTATTAAGTCGCTGTGACATTGAGGTCAAAATGGCTAAACGACTTCCATTTACGGCTGAATTGGAATTTAAGGAACGCGCTATCAAGCTGCCAAGGAACGTAATGATGACGCGAATAGACATTCCTGGTTTTGGAAAATTGAATGTTTACAATACACATCTTTGCGCCAAATGTTCCGCTGATGAGATGGGAAGACAACTGGACGTATTGCTCACTTTTGTAAATGACATGGAAGGATTTTTTCCGGGAAATAATCCATTGATTATGGGTGGAGATTTCAACATCGACCGGTTGCGAACCGAACCCTTTGATGAGAAGCCGTTCTATGACAGGATTATTAATGCTGGTTTTGTCGACGCTTATGCGGAGGACAGGATATTGGATAATCTGTGCAAAGATACGGAAGTTGCAGATGCCCACTGCACTGTTGGCGTCTCTTCACTGGATGAAGGTGATTCGGCCAGGCGAATCGATTATATTTTTACAAATGGATTCGCGGGTTCGCGTGAAAGTCGCGTGGTCTTTAACAGCCTTGTTGAGCCCGGCCAACCTACTGTTTCCGATCATGCCGGCGTCTTTGTCTCATTAACGTTGCCATAATGAATTAGTTAATTTCTAAGCATTCAGTCCAGCATTAAATATCAGGCTGCAGTGATTCGTTGAACTCTAACCGTGCTTCTTCAATGGCCTCCAGAATTTGGCGTTTGAATTCTTCTCGCGAAAAGGATTCCTCAAGCATCAGCAGTAATTTTTCCACCGTCACGCCAACCGCTATGCCACCAATAACGCCACCCACTGCAGCACCGAGGGCGGTGCCCGCGCCAGGAACAACAGAGCCGATTGCTGCGCCGCTTGCTGCGCCGGCTGCGGCTCCACCTAACGCGCTGACTGCTTTACCGGCGGTTACTTTAATCAAGGCTTGAGCGCCAAGTTTGATGGTACCTTTGCCAACAACTTTGGCGGTTACCTTTCCGGCGATTGCGCCGCTAACCGCGCCCGCAGCACCCGCACCCCCTGAAAGCAGCAAACGGTTCTCCAGATTGACAATGACGCTGTGACTGGGAGGATCTTTTAATGCGTCGAGGGGTGAATACCGGGTGACATCCACTTGCGCGGTTGTGGGCTGGACGCGGTTTTCGGTCAAAATGTGGTCAACTCTTTCCAGGTACCTGGTGCGTAGTTGCTGGTTCTTTTTCAGCGCATCGTCAATGGATTGCTGTATCGGGTCAAATGCATTATTTTTCATCAGATAACTTTCCAGTTTTTCTATCATTTGCTTTTCGAGAACCCCTGTTGCCAAGGCCGCTATACGCGCATATTCGCCTGTCAGGCTGTAGTACCAATCTAAATAATCATCGACGTTGGCAGCCATACGCTGAAAACCGATATCCGATGCTTTCATTAATTCATTGATGGATGCGTCCAGTTCGCTGGCAATGTCGAGATAAGCTTGCGCTGTTTGCGCAATAGTGCCAGGCTTGTAGTATTCATTCTCGACCATTTCTACGGTATCAATGGCCAGATTTTGAGACTTGCGTAAATGTTCGACGACTTTAGGGCTGGCGTGTAACCATCCATCCAGATAAATCGTTGTTGGCACAATAATAAACAACACAAAGAATGTGATGAATGCAGATGCGATTGCTAATGACCGGGGTGGTATGCGGGGCGGTTGATCTGAGTCCTGTATTGGCCCCAGTACCCGGCGATATTCGGCGATTGACAGCATAAAGCTGGAGAACGCAAGTGCAATATGATAAAAAAGCATCAAACTGCCGATAAAAACTAATAGTAGATATAGTCCATCGTTCAGTGTATGCAGGCTACTGAGCGCATAGTTTTTAAATCCTTCAAGAATGCCAAGGAGCCGGGTTGTTTCCAGCACCAGAACACTGTTGCTGGCGCCATCTACTTTTTCGCTCATTTCAATCGCTTGCGCTAACGATGTGTACTGATGATTCCCGCCAATAAAGCGCACTAAGAAAACATAAAATACGGCCATCACCAGCGCGGTCGCCCAGCGTGCCCAGATCAAGGTCTTGTGTGCCGCCATGTACGGCTTGTATTCTTGTGCTGTAATGGGGGTAAAAACTGCATGAACAATGGCGAATACAGGAACAGTCATTATAAATGCAAACCATTCCAGTGTTTTCGCAGTGCCAAGATAAAGCAAAAGTAAATAGGCAAATGTAATGGACCAAAGCAACCAGCCGACATAGGCCAACAGACGGCGTGTTAATAGCCAGTGTAAGATGCCCAGATTGCGAAACTGGTTAGCGTAGTGAATTTTTCGAACGGTGACGGCGTAAGTGGTGGCGAGGTACAGCGGCAGCCCGAATAACAAGGTGGCAAATACGGCAAACCAAAGCTGCTGATCGGGAATTGACTGGCCCACTTGGTAGGCAAAGCCCAACCAGGCCAGTGATAAAAGAAAAAAACCGGTCATTTTAAGTTTAGAGTCCATAAATAAGCGGAACTAATCTGCCTGCGTTGTTTGCATTATAAGGCTTCTAGACCTGTATATACGGTTTTAATATTGTTATGCTCACGAATGCCGTGATATAGCAATGCACGCCCGTATCCGGCATCTGTTAGCTTTTTCGTTTCTTCTGAAATCAAGCGGGTGCATTCGATGTAGTGTTGAAAAAACAAAGGGGATGATGACGTGGCTCTCTCATGAAATGACAGTTGCTCGGGGTCTATAATCTGAGTTTAGCGCAACAAAATTAATCGAGGGATGGCGTCACTATCGGCCCAAACGACGGCATTTTGATCAAATTGCTTGCCCAGTAACATTGCTGTTTTCAGGTTTATGCCAAGTGCGAGAAAACTTTTTTCAGCTGGCCATAATTCTGCTGGATCTGTGCTAACACCTTCAAATACCAGATGAGTATGCTGGGTTAATGCGTTGCGCAGTTGTGTATTGCGAATTTGGTTGATTTGAGAACTTTTCTGCTGACTCAATGGATTGGAAGCCGTAATAAAAGCAGCGCATTGATATTCGAATCTGGTAAGAATCTGGTTTAATGGTGCGGAGTATTGGTCAATATGAAGGGTAATGGGGTCAGTATCAACAACTGCCTGATAACCGGCGGTTTGATAGCTGGTGATAAGGTCGGGTGAAATCTTAGAACGGGTCAATGAAGCCTGAACCAGGCTGAGCCTGGTCCATATGCATTATTTCGCTATTCGTTTTTTATTGATGATGATCGCCATGGCCATGATCGGTAACTATAAAAGCGCCGTACTGTTCAGGCGTCATGCCGTGTAGCTTAAGAACAAATTTTGCAATTGCCCAAATGGATTCGTCGTCGTGCGTCGCACCCCAAGCAGGCATGCCGGTCATTTTAATACCATTTTTAATGACCCAAAAATATTTTTTAGTCTGATTCAGTTTTTCTTCCATGTCAGTTACAGGCGCTCTTTCATAAAACTCAGGTGGTTGTGGATAAAGACCAATCGATAATTCTGTGGGTTCCAGACCCGGCGCTAAATGACAAATGATGCACATGCTGTCATAGTGATAAGCACCTGTGGTCGCTATTTCTGTTTCATCAATTGTCGGGACGACCAGATTCTTTGCGTGTGCTTTAATTGAGCTTTCACGGACCCATGTAATAGCTTTCTCAGTGATTGCCCAATGTTTCTCGCTGGCACCCATGTTATAGACGCCTGATCCCAAGGCAAAAACAACGACTAATACTGCTGCTGCTGAAAGGATGATAAACGATTTCATTTTTTCCTCCCCCGATTAATTTTATAAAGACTGATAATAGCCTATTTGACTAAAATATCACATTGCTCAGCCTTGGATATTGAAATTCTGCATTATATCAGAGACAGCTGTTTGACAGCTGACTAGGTACGGCTTTTCATGGCTGTTATTACGGTGGTTTTGTCAAGATGGGGTGAGAACATTTCTATAAAATCGAAGACATAACTACGTAGATAGCTGTTTCGGCTGATGCCGATGCGTGTGGTGCTGGGTTCGAATAAATGGCTGGCGTCGATTGACCGGAGATGCTTGTCGCGTTCGGGCTCAAATGCCATTTTTGCCAGAATGCCGATGCCAAGTTTCAGTTCGACATAAGTTTTAATAACGTCCGAGTCGATGGCCGTAAGTACAACATTTGGTGTGAGACCAAGCGCTTCAAATGCCTGGTTGATTTTTGACCGGCCTGTAAAGGCAAAATCGTAGGTGATAATCGGGTACTGGCTAATGGCTTTTAGCGTTAATTGCTTTAGTTTTAGTAACGGATGTTTGGGGGGGACGATTACGCAGCGGTTCCATTCATAACAAGGCAGCATGACCAGTTCATGGAATAGCTCAATGGCTTCAGTTGCAATCGCGATATCCGCCTCGCCGGAAGTAACCAGTCCCGCTATTTGCGTTGGACTGCCTTGCCGGAGGATTAATCTTACCTTTGGATAACGTGCCGTAAAACGTTTGATTACAGATGGCAGAGCGTATCGTGCTTGGGTATGGGTGGTGGCAATAGTCAGTGTGCCACCTGATTCGTCGGTGAATTCCTGGCTTACTTTTTTCAAGTTTTCAGTATCCCGGATTATTCTTTCGGCAATTTCTAAAATAATATGTCCAGGTGGTGTAATCTTTATGATTCGTTTGCCATGCCTTAAAAAGATTTCAACCTCGAGTTCTTCTTCGAGCAATTGAATCTGCTTGCTAATTCCGGGCTGTGAAGTATGTAGATTTTTTGCGGCTCTGGATAAATTTAAGTCTTGATTGGCAATTTCACATAAATAACGTAATTGTTGCAACTTCATAATTCTCCCCGCGTAATATTAAGTTGGGCATTTTTTTTCCTGCTTCCGGGTAAATACAGATGCTGTAAACAGCCGGTGAACTTTCTAATGAGAAAAACAATCTCAGCTTACTTATAATTATAAATTATAAAGATCTAATAGAATATTATTTTGCGATATATTAATCTGCTGGTATGATTCCGCCTTCCAAAATTTGGGTGAGCGGAATCAATCGGTGGAGTGGGGTTATACATTATCAGGTCTGATTGTTGGATTTATCGTAGGCGTGACCGGTGTGGGTGGCGGTTCGCTAATGACGCCATTGTTGATACTGATGTTTGGTATTTCACCTGCTACTGCAGTGGGCACCGACCTGCTGTATGCTGCATTGACAAAGACCGGTGGTGCATGGGTTCATGGCCGCCGTGGAACGGTGCACTGGCGTCTGGTTGGGTTGCTCGCGATGGGAAGCTTGCCGGCTGCGCTGATAACGGTGCTGGCGCTTAATACAATGGATACGGACGATGAAGCTTTTTCTGGTTTGATAACCAGTATGTTGGGTGTGGCGTTGATTCTTACGGCTTTATCGTTACTGTTTCGCAAGCGATTATCGCGCATGGGACGATCTCATTTTTGGTTTTTGGTAGAATGGCGGGATCGCCGCATTGTATCGATAACAATCGCTACTGGTGTGGTGTTGGGGGTTCTGGTAACTATTACGTCGGTTGGTGCGGGTGCATTGGGTATGGTCATGCTACTCGTGCTATATCCCCGTGTTCCTTCGGTAACGCTGGTGGGTAGTGATATTGCGCATGCTGTGCCGTTGACGCTCATTGCCGGTATGGGGCACGCCTATATGGGAACGGTCGACTTTGGTTTGCTAGGTAGCTTGCTGATTGGGTCGCTGCCAGGTATCTATATGGGCAGTCATGTGGGGGGGCGAATACCGGACCGCATTTTGCGGCCGATATTGTCGACGATTCTTATTGTTGTTGGTGCCAAGCTATTGATGCCAAGTTAAAAAAGAGGACAAGTGAAATCTATTTTACGAAATGTTTTGTACGCGAATTTGAACTCGTCTACGCGGCTTGTTTTTTCGTTTACGTAAGCAGGAATTATAAATGAGTACAAACAAAGATAATAAACCAAAACAGGTAACATGGTTTAATGGGTGCGGCGGTCGTATCGGTATTGTCGTTGGCGTTACCGGCGAGTATGCATATATTGGCGCGGCGCTAAGGCATGACGAGGATGAAGATGTCGAGCATATCATGAAGTATGGCGCAAAA
This sequence comes from Nitrosomonas sp., assembly GCA_021604405.1. GTDB lineage: Bacteria > Pseudomonadota > Gammaproteobacteria > Burkholderiales > Nitrosomonadaceae > Nitrosomonas. Next base: position 27,874 of record BQJA01000017.1, read on the forward strand.
TTTCCACTTGAAGCAGCGCTCTTATTGCCGCCATCAAAAAGTTATCCGGAGGAAGATGTCTGAGGGAACTCGTATTTAAGCATGAGCGCATCTTTTGATTAACACAGCTTCGATTGACGATGAAGCCTAATACTGGCAGCCGAGGAACCTACTATGTATCGTTACGATCAATATGACCAGCAAATTGTTAATGAACGCGTCGCACAATACCGCGATCAAGTACGTCGGCGTTTATCAAATGAATTAGCCGAAGAGGAATTTCGCCCGTTGCGACTGCAAAATGGATTGTATATGCAGATTCATGCGTATATGTTGCGTATCGCCGTGCCTTATGGGCTTTTGTCTACGACGCAGTTGCGCATGTTTGCTCATATTGCACGCAAATACGATCGCGATTATGGCCATTTTACGACGCGCCAGAATATTCAATTCAACTGGATTAAGTTGGAAGATACGCCGGATATTTTGGCTGACTTGGCGTCGGTAGAAATGCATGCGATTCAAACTTCAGGCAACTGCATCCGAAATATTACTTCAGATGAATTTGCGGGTGTGGCAGCGGATGAAGTGGTTGATCCCCGCCCCTATGCTGAAATTCTACGTCAGTGGAGCACGTTTCATCCGGAATTCGCTTACCTGCCGCGTAAATTCAAGATTGCTGTCAGTGGTGCAGAGGAGGATCGCGCGGCCATTGCAGTGCATGATATTGGTTTGTCAGTCAGGAAAAATACACAGGGTGAGGTTGGTTTTCGTGTTTTCGTGGGCGGTGGTTTGGGGCGAACGCCAATTATCGGTAAAGTAATATGTGAGTTTTTGCCGTGGCAGCATGTCATGACTTACATTGAGGCCATCCTGCGCGTCTATAATCAGTATGGTCGTCGCGATAATATCTACAAGGCGCGCATCAAAATCCTGGTAAAGGCGCTCGGAATAGAGGAATTTAAGCGTCAGGTTGAAAACGAATGGGCCGCTCTTAAAGATGGGGCAGGCACCTTAACCAGCGAAGAGCTGAATCGTGTTTCAAGTTATTTCACTGCCCCTGCCTATGAAAATATAGCGGACACTGATTCCGGCCTGACGTCGTTTAAATCAGAAAACAAAGCATTTGCCAGCTGGATGCAGCGTAATGTAAAACCGCATCGGATTCCCAGCTATGCCATCGTGGTATTGTCACTGAAAAAAACCGGCAGGGCGCCTGGTGATGCCAGTGCGGAGCAAATGGATGCAGTGGCTGATCTGGCTGATCGCTTCAGTTTTGGGGAGTTGCGTATCACGCACAAACAGAATCTGGTCCTGACCGATGTTAAGCAATCAGATCTCATAACACTATGGAAAATAGCGGCTGCCAACAATTTGGCATCGCCAAATATTGGCCTGTTAAGTGACATAATCAGCTGCCCGGGTGCGGAATTCTGTACGCTGGCGAATGCCCGCTCGATTCCATTGGCGAAAGTGATTGCCGAGCGTTTCGACAGCCTTGATTTTCAACATGACATTGGTGAGATTGAATTGAATATTTCGGGCTGTATGAATGCTTGCGGACATAATTCTGTCGGTCATATTGGTATTACCGGCGTTGAAAAGAAAGACCATGAGGAGTGGTACCAGGTTTCATTAGGTGGTTCAAAAGGCAATGAAAGTTCGATTGGCAAGATCATAGGACCTTCATTTTCTTTTGATCAGGTGCCTGAAGTGATCGAGCGAATATTGCAGGTTTATTGTCGTGAACGCATTGAAGCGGAACGCTTCATTGACACGGTACGTCGAGTAGGCATTAAGCCGTTTAAAGAATCTGTTTATGCAACAGAGATTACTGACGGGCAAGAGGACGATGTTTTGGCGTTTAAACCAGCTCAATATTCAGAACCTTTATATTCGCCGAGGTTTTAACTGAAATATGATTATTAAAAATAAAACCATTGTTGACGATGATTGGACAATTTTGCGCCTGGCTCAAAATGAAACCGCGAAAAATGTTATGGTGCCGGCTGGCAAAATTATTGTTCCGTTAAAAGTTTGGCTTGAGCAAAGGGAGCAACTGCTGGATCGCAATGAGCTGGGTGTATGGATTGCCAGCGATGAGCGGCCTGAGATGTTAAAAGACGACCTCGATAAGTTTACTGTAATTGCAGTTGATTTCCCGAAATTCAGTGATGGCCGTGGTTATTCGATTGCTTACTATTTGCGGGCCCGATTTGGTTATACAGGGGAATTGCGCGCAATCGGCGATGTGTTGCGTGATCAAATGTTTTATTTGCAGCGTGTTGGCTTTGATGCTTTTGCGCCGCGCCCTGATCGGAATATACAGGATGCACTAAAGGGTTTGACGGACTTTTCTGAGGTCTATCAAGCTTCTGTCGATAAAAAAATGCCCCTGTTCCGCCGTGTGCAGCGAAACGGGAATGCAGTAGACAATTAGAAATGAGTGAATTACAGCATATGGTTGAGGGCGTCGTTGCCATCCTGACAGAAGCGGTACGGGATTACTCGCCGGTCGTTTTTGCCAATAGCTTGGGAGCGGAAGACATGGTGTTGACCGATATCATTAACCGACACGAACTTGATATTGCGATGTTCAGCCTGGATACCGGACGCCTTCCACAAGAAACCTATGATTTAATGCAGACGGTGCGTACGCATTACCGTATTCCATTGCGAATTTACTTTCCTAAGGTAGAACAGATTGAAGCGTACGTTGCGCAAAATGGTGTGAATGGCTTTTACGAAAGTGTGGCGTTGCGTAAGCGATGCTGCCACATTCGTAAAGTGGAGCCGCTGCGTCGCGCCTTGCACGGTAAACGCGCCTGGATTACCGGGATACGACGTGAGCAGGCAGCCACGCGCAGTAATTTGGCAATGGCAGCATATGATATGGAACACCAGATGCAGAAGTTTAATCCGCTTCTTGAATGGTCCAATGCACAGGTATGGCAATATATCAAGCAAAATGATGTGCCCTATAACAAACTGCACGATCGATTTTATCCGAGTATAGGTTGTGCGCCTTGTACCCGCGCTGTGACGCCCGGTGAGGATATAAGAGCCGGGCGCTGGTGGTGGGAAACGCCGGAGAACAAGGAATGCGGATTGCATGTCGGTAAAGTTGTGCCAATAAAAAAAGTGTGACGCAAAGTATTTTTGCTGGTGTGCACAAATTTAGTATAAATTTCAGCTGGCTGCAGATATATGTTTTCCGCTGACGATGGAATTTCTGAGGTGGCATCGAGTAATAACATGAATTTTGAGGAGTTAATAGTAAAAGAATGAGCAACCATCCCTTTACCCATCTGGATGCGCTGGAGAGTGAAGCCATTCATATTATGCGGGAAGTCGCGGCGGAATGTGCTAACCCAGCTTTATTGTTTTCCGGCGGCAAGGATTCTATTGTGTTGTTGCGGCTAGCGGAGAAAGCTTTTCGGCCTGGACGCTTTCCGTTTCCATTGGTTCATATTGATACTGAGCATAATTTTCCTGAAGTAATCGAGTTTCGCGATCGCCGTGCCAGGCAACTGGGCGAACGTTTAATCGTGAGCAGTATGGAAGAATCAATCAAGAAGGGTCGAGTGGTACTGCGTTCGCCCACACAGAGTCGTAATGCGTTTCAGTCCGTGACTTTGCTAGACACGATTGCCGAATATGAATTTGATGCTTGCATCGGCGGCGCGCGCCGCGATGAAGAGAAAGCCCGTGCCAAAGAACGAATTTTTTCCTTTCGAGATGAATTCGGGCAATGGGATCCAAAAAATCAACGGCCAGAATTATGGGACATTTACAATACGCGCACACATCCAGGGGAAAATATTCGGGTTTTTCCAATCAGTAACTGGACTGAGCTGGATGTCTGGGAATACATTGCTCGCGAGCAGCTAGAGGTGCCGGAAATATACTTTGCGCATTTGCGTAACGTTATCCGGCGCGATACCGGGTTGTTGCCGGTCTCCCATTTAGTGCAGCCCAGAGAAAGGGAAAAGCCGGAGGAAATCATGGTGCGTTTTCGTACCGTCGGCGACATGAGTTGTACTTGCCCGGTTGAATCTGCAGCAGCAAGCGTTGAAGAGATCATTGCGGAAACGGCGTTGACGCGAATAACCGAACGCGGCGCCACGCGGATGGACGATCAAACGTCGGATGCTTCGATGGAGCTGCGCAAGAAAGAAGGTTACTTCTAAATATACCCTTACCATTAAATTGGTGCTGATTGAAAAAAACACGACTTCCATTCAGTTCCGGGTAGCATTTTTTTATATTATCAGTGAGTTTTTTGTGGTGAAACGTTCTTTTTCAAAAGGTTTTTAAATGTCGGCTGTTAATAAAGAGTTATTGTTTCAGTCTGAGTTGCTGCGCTTTATTACGGCAGGCAGTGTGGATGATGGTAAAAGCACTCTGATCGGACGTCTATTGCATGACTCAAAATCAATTTTTGAGGATCAATTGAGCTCTATTACTTCGACCACGCGTAAGCGCGGTATGGAAGGCGTTGATTTGTCCTTGCTTACTGATGGATTGCAGGCAGAACGTGAGCAGGGCATTACGATTGACGTTGCCTATCGTTATTTTGCTACGCCCAAGCGTAAATTTATTATTGCAGATACGCCGGGCCATGAGCAATATACGCGCAATATGGTGACTGGTGCGTCTACAGCTAATCTGGCAATTATACTGATTGATGCGCGAAAAGGGGTGCTGACACAATCACGCCGGCATACTTATCTGGCCAGCCTGGTCGGTATTCCCCATTTGGTTGTGGCGGTGAATAAAATGGATTTGATGGATTATTCTCAAGAAGTGTTTGATCGCATTTGCAAGGATTTCGCTGCCTTTGCTGATGACCTGAATTTACATAATATTGAATATATCCCGATGTCCGCGTTACGTGGGGATATGGTGGTGGAGCGCGGAGACAATATGTCCTGGTATCAGGGGACGACGTTGCTAGATTTATTGGAAAATGTTGCGATTGATCACGATATCAATCTCACTGATTTTAGATATCCGGTTCAGTGGGTATGCCGGCCGCAAACAGAGGCTTTGCATGATTTTCGTGGTTATATGGGACGCATTGAATCAGGTTCTATAAAGGTTGGTGATGAAGTGACCATACTCCCATCGGGTTTGACTTCACGCGTTAAAGAAATTCTGTTTTATGAAGGTCCTGCAGCCGATGCGTTTGCGCCGCAATCTGTCACGTTAACCATTGAAGACCACTTGGATATTTCCCGTGGAGACCTGTTAGTTAAAACCGGTGAAGCGCCATGGGTTACAAAAGAGTTCAATGCGATGCTATGTTGGTTGTCAGAGCAAGCGCTTAATCCCAATCGGAAATATCTTATTAAGCATACCACGCGCACGGTTAAAGCGATGGTTCGTGGTATTGATTACCGTATGGATGTGAATACGCTGCAGCATGAAACAGTGGATACTTTAAGTATGAACGACATCGCGCGAGTAAGGCTTAAAGTGCAACAGCCCTTAATATGTGATGATTACGCAAGGAATCATGCGACCGGTAGTTTTATCGTTATTGATGAAACAAATAATAATACGGTTGCCGCGGGCATGATTTCTTCTCAAGATAACTAACCCCGGGATTTTTCGCCAGGCAGATAAAACTGAGCCGGATTAAACCTTGCAGATTTCATTATGCGTGCTTTACTTACTGTTCAGAAAAGGATTAGCCGTGGTGCCTGTGGCAACAACTCATCCTGGTATTAGCTTATAAACTGGGTTGCTTTAATTAAGTAACTATCTGGATCAAAAAAACAGCGTTTCAATATCCAGTTTGTTTTGAAAAAAAATTTAAATCAATAACTATGACAAATTCAGATTTATCGCCTCAATCTACATTTTCAGCGACCTTGGACTCGCCGGTTTTTGGGTTCGGCATAAACCTTACCGATCTCTATTGCCGGGATGGTTTGGTTAAGCTTGATCAGACGTTTCTTGCATTTCTCAAGGACGGGGCAACCGAATTATTTGCCCAGCTGGAACAAGCGCGCGCGAAACCGCATGATTTGTTAGCGAAAGATGAGTCGGCATTATTAATTGAGGTTGCACCATGGGTGGAAGACTTTGTCGCGAAACTGTTTAATATTGAAGCAGAAACACGCGCGCTTGCCGAGAAACATCACGAGTTGGCGCCGCTGTATTTCTGCAAGCGACAATTTGTGCAGCGCCGTGCGAAAAGTAAGGTAAAAGCGTCAGAGTTAGCAGAAATCAATGGTGGGGCGTTAGAGCGGCAGTTGGTTGCTGAGTTTGGTGAACCTTTTTCTGAGCTGGTTTTTGCAACTAAAGTTGCGAAATGGATGGAGGACGAAACGGCCAATGAGTCGCGTCTGAAAATTGCGCTGCAATATGCTGCCTGGGCTGCCAGGACGCCGGAAGGACAATTGCGACATCGGGATGGAATCTTATTTAAATCTCCGGCCAAATTGGATTTTATGAATTTGATCTCGCTGGAGACTGATGATTCTTCAGGTTATAAGGTGCATCGGCTGGCACATTTGCGCCAACGTGAAGGCTTTATGCTGACCGACCCGGGAACGGACTTGGTTGGTGCGCTGGATGAAACGAATTATTGTATCTGGTGCCATGAACAGGGAAAAGATTCATGTTCAAAAGGGTTGATACAAAAACCTAAAACGCCGGAAGAAACGCCTGCTTTTAAAAAAAGCGAATTGGGTGCTTTACTTGCGGGATGTCCGCTTGAAGAACGTATTTCAGAATTTCAAAAACTCAAGTCCCAGGGGGTTGCTATAGGCAGTCTGGCGATGATTGTGCTGGATAACCCGATGTGCGCAGGTACGGGTCATCGCATCTGCAATGACTGCATGAAATCTTGCATTTATCAAAAGCAAGAACCGGTTGATATTCCTCAAGCAGAAACGCGCACACTCAAAGATGTACTGGCGCTGCCTTGGGGCTTTGAAATATACAGTCTGTTAACGCGCTGGAATCCGCTTAATTTGCATCGTCCAGTACCCAAGCCTGCAACCGGACGCAAGGTGCTGGTAGTCGGTATGGGGCCGGCTGGCTATACACTCGCCCATCATTTAATGAATGAGGGTCATACGATCGTAGCTATCGATGGGCTTAAAGTTGAGCCATTGCCAGCAGAAATTTCAGGTGTTGACCATCAGGGAAAGCGTGTGCCGTTTAGAGCCATCTGGGATGCCAGTGAACTAGACGAGGACCTGGATAAGCGGTTGCCGGCAGGCTTTGGCGGGGTCGCAGAGTACGGAATTACGGTGCGCTGGAATAAAAATTTTCTTAAATTGATCCGATTATTGCTGGAGCGTCGTGAAGAGTTTGCGCTTTTTGGCGGTGTCCGTTTTGGCGGCACTTTGACGACCGATGATGCTTTTGCGCTGGGTTTTGATCATGTCGCACTTGCCGCGGGTGCTGGCCGTCCTACCGTGCTTGGTCTTGCCAATGGATTGGCACGAGGGGTACGCACGGCTTCTGATTTTTTGATGGCCTTGCAATTAACGGGTGCGGCGCAAAATGATTCAATCGCTAACATGCAATTACGCCTGCCCGTGGTGGTGATCGGTGGCGGCTTGACAGCCATTGATACCGCGACTGAAGCGCTTGCTTATTATCCGGTGCAGGTAGAAAAATTTCTACAGCGTTATGAAATCCTTGTTGCGACACAGAGCGAAGATGTGGTTCGCAGTACCTGGGATGAGGAAGAGTGTGAAATTGCGGATGAATTTATCAGTCATGCACGCGCCATTCGTGCCGAACGTGATGCAGCAAAGCAAGCGGGGCGGGCGCCAGGTGTATTGAAATTGTTGCAATCCTGGGGAGGTGCGACCATTGCTTATCGTAAACGATTGGTTGACAGCCCATCCTATACCTTAAATCACGAAGAAGTTGAAAAAGCTTTAGAGGAAGGGATCTGGTTTGCCGAAGGATTAACACCGGAGCGCGTGAATATTGATCAATGGGAACATGCCAAGTCGGTGCAGTTTGCAGTGCAGCGTCTGGATGAATCAGGCCATTGGCAAAAAACGGGGGAAATTGAGTTGCCTGCGCGCGCTTTGTTGATTGCGGCAGGGACACAGCCAAATACTGTCTTGGCCAGGGAAGACGAAGAAATTTACAAATTGCATGGGCGTTATTTTATTGCCTGTGATGAACAGGGCCGCCAGGTTGAACCGGAATACGGAAATCCCAAGCCGGAAACACCCTCGGTACTTTTAAGCCGCTACAGAGATGACCGGGACGGGCGTTTCATCAGTTTTTTTGGGGATTTGCACCCTTCTTATTCAGGAAATGTGGTGAAAGCGATGTCAAGCGCTAAACAAGGTTATCCAGTCGTAAGCCGGGTGCTGAGTCGCGTTGCGCCAGCATCAAACAAATCCGGGGAACAGTTCTTTGCGGAAATGAGCGAACGTTTTCGTGCGACTGTTCATCAAGTTGCACGGCTTACGCCCAATATAATTGAAGTGGTTGTTCGCGCGCCAATGGCCGTCGAGCACTTTCAACCAGGTCAATTTTACCGGTTTCAAAATTACACAGCCCTTGCGACGGTCGCCGCGGGAACCCGGTTGGCGATGGAAGGCATTGCGTTGACGGGCGCCTCGGTAGACATTTCCCGCGGATTAATTTCATTGATTGCGTTGGAAATGGGCGGATCGGCTGATTTGTGTACATTATTGAAGCCTGGCGATCCGGTTATTTTGATGGGGCCAACCGGAACGCCGACTGAAATTTTTCCAAACGAAACGGTCATATTGGTTGGTGGCGGTCTCGGCAATGCAGTGTTGTTTTCCATCGGTGCGGCGGCCCGTGCGAAGGGGTCGAAGGTGTTGTATTTTGCCGGATACAAAAAGCTGGTCGACCGATATAAAGTTGGGGAGATTGAAGCTGCAGCCGATACCGTTGTATGGTGCTGTGATGAAGCGCCAGGCTTTGAGCCCTCCAGACCTGGCGATCTGAGCTATGTTGGTAATATTGTGCAAGCAATGGTTGCTTATGCGAGTGGTGAACTGGGGCATCAGCCGGTTTCGATGGGAGAAGCTGATCGTATTATTGCAATTGGTTCTGATCGTATGATGGCAGCAGTAGGTGCTGCACGCCATAATCTGCTGCAGCCTTACTTGAAAGCGGGGCATTTTGCGATTGGTTCGATCAATTCGCCAATGCAATGTATGATGAAAGAAATTTGTGGGCAATGCCTGCAACCGCATAAAGACCCTGAGACGGGAGAAATTAACTATGTGTTTTCCTGTCTCAATCAGGATCAACTGTTGGATCAGGTTGATTTTGGCGGCCTTACATCACGCCTGCGCCAAAACAGCGTACAGGAAAAATTGACGAGCCGGTGGATTCGTCATTGTTTGAAGAAAACAGATCAAGCTGCATTGTAAAAGAATCATTATTTATGCAACTTAGTAGTCGCGGGATCCAGTTAAATCAAGTTTTTCATGAACAAGGCGATGCAGGAGATCGAAATTGATTTATAATTCAAGGTTGACTGAAAGTTAAGTTTAATTTCAATTTTTTTCAAGCTAGTAGGCAAGAAAAGGGAGATAATCAATGCATATAGGCATACCCGCAGAAATTCGCGGGGGTGAGACACGGGTAGCTGCTACGCCGGAGACGATTAAAAAATTCACGGCTAAAGGATTGCATAACGTTGTAGTCCAGTCCGGTGCTGGCGCGGGGGCGAGCATTCCTGATTCAGCATTTCAGGAGGCAGGTGCAACAGTCGTTGCGGACGCAGCTACATTATACGGTCAAGCGCAAATTATTCTGAAGGTACGAGGTCCGGATCCTGATGAGTTAGCCATGATGCAAAAGGACGCTGTTTTATGTGGACTTTTGTCTCCTCATAAAGCAGAAGGAATTGGCGCGCTTGCTAATCATGGTTTGACTGCATTCGCAATGGAGAAATTGCCGCGTATTTCCCGTGCGCAAAGTATGGATGTATTATCATCACAAGCTAATATCGGTGGTTACAAGGCGGTTATCATGGCCGCTGATATTTATCAAAAATTTTTCCCCATGTTAATGACGGCGGCGGGCACGGTAAAGGCTGCAAGAGTGTTGGTGTTGGGTGCTGGTGTGGCTGGTTTGCAGGCAATTGCGACAGCTAAACGGCTTGGTGCAGTGGTTGAGGCGTTTGATGTGCGTCCGGCAGTTAAGGAGCAAGTAGAAAGCCTTGGCGGTAAGTTTGTAGAAGTACCCCTGAGTGATGAAGAAAAGGCCCAGGCGGAAACAACGGGCGGTTATGCGACTGAGATGTCAGACGACTATAAGCGCCGCCAGAGTGAGCTGATTACGCAGCGAGCAATTGCAGCGGACATTATTATTACGACCGCATTGATTCCGGGCCGTCCTGCACCGGTGCTAATTAAAGAAGAGACAGTTCAGTCCATGAAACCTGGTTCAGTAATCATCGATATGGCGGCAGAAGCGGGTGGAAATTGTCCTTTGACTGAAGTCGATAAAACGGTCGTTAAACACGGTGTGCATTTGATTGGTATCGCCAACCTGCCAGGTTTGGTGGCGGCCGATGCCAGTGCATTATATGCGCGCAATTTAATGAATTTTCTTAACTTGATGCTGGATGCAGAAAGTGGAGAGCTAAAAATCGACCGTGAAGATGAAATTATCGCCGGGTCGTTGGTTTGTGCGAATGGAGAGGTGGTTAGCTAAGCAAGATATTTAGAGGGAGGTGTCGTTCTCTGCAACATTCCCATGTGCTTGGCTTAACAATTAACAAGTTTAGAAGGAGCAATCATGATTGGTGATATTGATCCAACCATAATTAATCTCACCGTGTTTGTGCTGGCGGTGTTTGTCGGTTATCACGTCGTTTGGAATGTTACCCCGGCTTTGCATACTCCGTTGATGTCAGTGACAAATGCAATTTCAGGTATTATTTTGGTGGGGGCCATGCTGGCCGCCGGGCCGGCTGAAACCGACTGGGGTGTCTGGTTAGGCGCTGTTGCAGTGACGATTGCTGCAATTAATGTGTTTGGTGGATTTCTTGTTACCCAGCGAATGCTGGAAATGTTTAAGAAAAAAGAAAAAAAAGGGAGCGAGTAAATGTCCGCAAATTTAGTTGCTCTTGCGTATCTGGTTGCATCAGTATTCTTTATACTGGCGCTTAAAGGATTAAGTTCGCCGGTAACGGCTCGGCGCGGCAATGTTTTTGGTATTCTCGGTATGATCATTGCCGTGACGACAACATTGACGCTTACTGAGAATTGGATGCTGATTCTCGGTTGTATCGCGGTAGGGGGTACCATAGGCGCCATTGTGGCAAAACGCGTCCAGATGACAGCGATGCCGGAGCTTGTCGCGTTCATGCACTCACTGGTTGGTTTGGCGGCGGTATTCATTGCGATCGCGGCGATTAACAATCCGGTTTCCTTTGGTTTGCCGGCGGAGTTGCCGATGGGCAGCAAGCTGGAGTTATTCCTTGGAACGTTTATTGGTGCCATGACCTGGTCGGGCTCAGTCATAGCATTTTTGAAACTGTCAGGCCGCATGAGTGGGGCGCCGGTCGTTTTCAGTGGTCAGCACATGCTGAATCTGGCATTAGCGATTGTGATGATTGGTTTCGGACTCTGGTTTTTCTTTAGCGATACCACGAATTGGACCGCCTTCATCGTCATGACAGCGATTGCCTTTTTACTCGGCTTCTTGATTATTATTCCTATCGGCGGTGCAGATATGCCGGTAGTTATTTCAATGCTGAATTCTTATTCCGGCTGGGCGGCGGCGGGTATTGGTTTTTCTTTGGGAAATCCAATGCTGATTATTGCCGGTTCGCTGGTGGGCAGTTCGGGCGCTATTTTATCCTACATTATGTGTAAGGCGATGAACCGGCCGTTTCTATCCGTTATTCTTGGTGGTTTCGGCAGTGAAGGTGCTATCGTATCCGCAGACGATGGAGAACAAAAGACCTATCGCAGTGGTAGTGCCGATGATGCAGCGTTCATTATGGGTAATGCGGATAGCGTCGTGATTGTGCCGGGTTATGGTTTAGCAGTTGCGCGTGCGCAACATGCTGTCAAGGAACTTGCAGATGCGTTGCTTGAAAAGGGCGTTAACGTTCGCTTTGCCATTCATCCTGTGGCCGGGCGCATGCCGGGGCACATGAATGTGTTGCTGGCAGAGGCGGAAATAGATTACGAGTATGTTCTCGAAATGGATGAAATTAATAGTGACTTCTCAAACACGGACGTTGTGCTGGTGCTCGGTGCGAACGACGTGGTGAATCCCGCCGCAAATATTCCTGGCAGCCCGATTTATGGCATGCCTATCCTGGATGCCCATAAAGCGCGTACGGTTATGGTGGTTAAACGAAGCATGGCGGCGGGTTACGCCGGTCTGGATAATGATTTGTTTTATATGGATAAAACCATGATGGTTTTCGGTGATGCGAAAAAAATCGTGGAAAGTATGGTGAAAGCGTTGTAGTTGTCATGTACTCTGCTTATATGTGGTTCCCACGCTGTCAGCGTGGGAACCCGTGTCTTTGGACTTCTTCTTTATTGTTTCCCGCGGAAACCTGCACTGATTGTCAAATTGATCCCACCTCTTTTTCGTTTATCAGTTTGTAAATAATATGCTGCGCAGGTAGCGTTAGTGGCGTTTTATTGGTTGGGTAATTATTTATCTTGCCATTGGTTGGTTTCGGGCAGATTCGTCTGGTATAGCTGGAATTTAACGCTTAACCGCACCCAGGTATTCTATCGCTTGTGGTTTTATGAGCAACTTGCCGTATGGTTGTATACGATACGCGAAAATCATGTGCTTTCCGTGCATATTGGTTAGAGAAACTTACTATACTGTAGTTTGATATCTGTTATTGCGTTTGTCATGGTAACGGTACGAGGGTATTACCAAATAGGCGAGAATTTCGTTAATGTCGCGACAATATCAATGGTGTAAAGCTTTCACTTAAAATTGTAGAATTTTTGGGCGCTATGCAAAAAACATTTGAATTTGCAGGTGTGCAAGGCAAAAGGGCGTCATTAAATCTGTCGATGGCCAATCGGCATGCAATAATTACCGGTGCGACCGACAATGGGAGAACGGTAGTACTGCATTCGCTGGCAGAGGAATTCAGCCGGTCGGGCATGCCCACACCTGTAACCGACATCAGGGGTGATTTGTCTGGCCTCGCTCAGTCGGGGGATCATCAACAATCACCGCTCGGCTTGAACAGTTATCGCTCAATGCAGACAGCAATCGTCCGTATCCGGTTGTCTTTTGGAGCTTATTTGGCAGAAAAGGGCATTCGGTTCCCGCCACTATATCTGATATGGGGCCGCTGTCATTATCCAGTCCGCTTATTTTTCCGTCACAATCCCGTATCGGGCCATTAACTGATATTGAGCGTCAACAGCATTTGTTGCGCTCCCCATTAGCGCACCGTTATGATAAGGTGATAAACCGTGAATCGGCGCATGAAATTCTCAGGCAACGAACAGAAAGCGATGTATACAACAAAGACAATGCAAAGTCCGTCAGGAAACGCGCTGCACGGACTGAAAGAAATCAAATCGAAGATCTGGCTGGCGCTTTGACAAAAAGTGCGATGCGATTTATTGGTTCGCAGCTTGGCCGCCAGATTGCGCGCGGTTTGCTGGGCTCACTATTGGGTGGTAAACGAAGATAAGGGACGGTAGCATGAAGGCTGTATATTTTGAGAAAGGCGGCGCGTCGGATGTTTTGCAATACCGTAATGGTAGTACCCCGGCTCAATGTGGCGATGAGCAAGTTTTGGTTCACCTCAAAGCGGCTGGCATTAATCCGGTCGATATCAAAATCCGTGCAGCGCCAGAACGTTTTCCTGTTGCCCATCCAGTGATCCCAGGCTGTGATGGCGCAGGCATCATAGATGCCGTGGGCAAAAAAGTGCGTAATTTCAAGCCCGGTGACGAAGTTTATTTCTCTCAGCCTGGATTTAATCAGCGGCAGGGTACTTATGCAGAATATGTGCAGGTAGACGCGAGTCTGCTGGCTATTAAGCCTTCTTCATTGACTTTTGAACAGGCCGCTGCAGCGCCGCTGGTTTTGATCACTGCATGGGAGGCGCTGTATGATCGCGCACGCATAACTGCCGGTCAGACTGTACTGATACATGCCGGTGCAGGCGGTGTTGGTCATGTGGCGATTCAATTGGCAAAGCTGGCGGGTGCTAACGTGATAACAACCGTGAGCAGCGATGAAAAAGCTGCTTTCGTGAAACGACTGGGTGCGGACAAATCAATTAACTACCATACACAGGATGTCGATGCGCAAGTTTCCAGTTGGACTGCGGGCAAAGGGGTTGATATCGCTTTTGATACGGTAGGGCCGGATGTATTGCGGAGCTGCTTCAACTGCGTAAAACCTTATGGTGATGTTGTTACTATTCTTCAGCCCGCCGCCGATACTGACTGGGGTGAGGCTCGCAAGCGCAATGTCAGATTAAGCCTGGAAATGATGCTCACGCCTGTTCTGCTGGAACTTGAGAGCGCGAAGCAACATCAGGGGGAAATACTGCGGCAATGTGCGGAATTACTTAATGAAAAAAAATTAACCATTGAGCTCGCCAAAACATTTATTCTGGAAGAAGCGTCTGCAGCGCAGGATTTTCTTGAACAATGTCGCCCAATGGGTAAAATTGTCTTGACGGTATAACTCAACGGAATTTTTTCTGGTTTCCGCACTAGCTGCGTGTGGGAACGATAAACGCTGGTTTAAGGTTATAGGAATTATTCAATGCGTGCAGTTTTTCTTGATTTTGGCTCTGTTACCCGCGGTGATATGGACTGCACGGCGCTGAAACAGGCTATTTCACCTTGGCAATTCTATGATGAAACCGCAGCCGAACAGGTGGTGGAAAGAATCAAAGAAGCGGAGGTGATTGTCTGTAATAAGTTTTCTTTGGATCGTGCGGCAATTTTTTCTGCAACGCGATTGAAATTAATTTGTGTAGCGGCTACCGGGGTCAATAACATCGACCTTGCCGTTGCTGCCGCACGCGATATACCCGTGTGTAATGTTCGTGCATATGCCACGCCATCTGTTGTGCAGCATGTGTTCATGCTGATGCTGAATCTTTCACGCCATTTTATTGACTACCAGCAATTGGTAAAAATTGGGCGTTGGCAGACGAGCTCCCATTTTTGTCCGCTTGATTTTGGGATTGAAGAGTTATCAGGAAAGATTCTGGGCGTCGTTGGCTTTGGTGAGTTAGGCCGGTCAGTGGCAAAGATGGCCAAGGCATTTGGGATGCAGGTGCTGATTGCGGATCATAAGGGCAGTCCGGCGCGGACTGGAAGAGCAGCGTTCGATCAGGTAATTAGTCAGGCCGATTTTGTTACCCTGCATTGTCCACTGATGGAAAAAACCCGCAATCTGATTTCACTGAGAGAATTTGAGCTGATGAAACCCACGGCCTATCTGATTAATACGGCGCGTGGAGGTCTGGTTAATGAAAAAGAATTGTTGCGCAGCTTGTCTTCAGGGCGCATCGCTGGTGCGGCGACCGACGTTTTACAGTCAGAGCCACCTGTCCATGGCAATGAGCTGTTACGGTATTCGTCGACAAACCTGATTATTACACCCCATATCGCTTGGGCCAGCAGACAGTCCAGACAGCGTCTGTTGGATCAGATAGCAGTCAACATCCAGAATTTTCTTCAGAACAAACCGTTTAATCAAGTTGATTTAGCATAAGGACTTGCCTTATAGCCGATTATTCTGCTTAATTCGATGTAAATTTTTGATAATTGGTACCCACAGCCTTCTGTGGGTACCGCATCTTCGTTTACGAAAAGTATAGTGATATAACTATCAAAGCCAACATCAGAACAGCTAAGAGTACGAAATTGAAACCCACTCTTCTCATCGTTTTAGAATCTTCTTCCTTTAGCATAGCCATTATCTTTTCTCCCATATTATGTGTTTGGTGAAGGCTGTATTGTGAACCGAACCAAGGTTAGATCTTTTGATTTAGATCAATAAAATGCTAAATAGTGGCTGCTGAAAGGTATAGCCAGTAGACTTGCTTTATAAAAGGGGAACATTGTTTTGCTGGTTTTGCAGCCATTGTTGAATCCGGCTCTGATGATGTTCATACCACTGCTTGCCGATATCCAGCGCTTTTTGCTGGAATACCGGATTGTTGGCGGAATCCATATCATCGGGCATGTCATAGTTTTTTAGGTATTGATTAATATACAATATTTGGTTTCCCAAAACTGATTCCGTAATTTTTACGTTCGAAATCATCTTTTCTCTGAGAATCATGGAGGCGATTCCTTTGGCTGACCACTGAATGCCGCCATATCTACAGGCTTTAGCGCCGTTGACTTGAAAGCTTCGCCATCCGGACCCGATAGAGAGCATTTTTATCTGCGATGCTTCCCAGTAGTTTTGCGCATCAAAATAAGCACCCAATCCCGGATTGTTCATTCCTATTCCTCCGTCAATCCGCCATGCGCCGTCTTGCATTCTTACGGGTGGATAATAAGCAGGAGCAGCAGTACAGGCATCAGCCAATTCACTCAGGAGAAAATCAGGTTTGCTGTCATTTGTGAAAGTTTCCAATCGGTCCGTATCCAGATTAAAGCAAGGAATGAAAATCCGTTTACTTAGCGATGAGAGCTTTAAGCCTCCCAGTTCTTTCTGTAGTGCTAGACTTTTTGAGATGCCCTGATATTTGGGAAGAATCTGTAGTACATGGAGAAATCGATCCATCCAGCGTTCAGCCATGATTTTTTCTATCAGTTTCTCCTGTAAAACCATATAAATCAGGTCCTCGGCGCTTAAAGAACGTCCGAGAATCAAGCAGGCAATTAATCCGCCTGATGATGACCCCGCGATCATGTCAAAGAAATCAAATGTAGATGTATCTAGATCTTCTTCCAAACAGGCCAGTACACTCAGTTGAATCAACAAATGACTGCCGCCGCCATCTAAACTTAATATACGTCTGGAGCGCAAGCAATATCTCCGGTTTGATTTTTATCTGGGACATTAAAATATATTTCGGAAATATTCTTTTTAAACCAATATGATATGGTGAGCATGTTTGCTGAGAAGCGGAGTAGGTGAGGATTCAATTAGCCAAGGGAAGATTATGTACTCGAAATAGGAAAGGTTGGTATTTAGATTTAGGCGGCTTCCTTGGTTTTGTAGAACTGTTCATGTAAATGTTTGTCGCTGGCAAATCTGTCTGCCCAGAAAACCAGCTCCAACGACCCATCCATATGTTCAAACAAG
Source organism: Nitrosomonas sp. (assembly GCA_021604405.1). Taxonomy (GTDB): domain Bacteria; phylum Pseudomonadota; class Gammaproteobacteria; order Burkholderiales; family Nitrosomonadaceae; genus Nitrosomonas. The sequence continues at coordinate 45,109 of BQJA01000017.1, forward strand.
GTGGAACAGCTTTCCACCCAATCCCCGTCATTGCAATAGAGTATTGAGTTAATTTCCCTGACTTCCGCATGATGAATGTGCCCGCATACCACGCCATCAACCCCCCGTTCTTTTGCTAAATGCGCCAGTGCTTCCTCGAAACTGCTAATATAACTCACCGCGTTTTTTACTTTCAATTTTAAATAAGCAGCCAGCGACCAATAGGAAAAACCAAGAAAGTTACGCATGCCATTGACATAGCGGTTAAGATACAGAAGCGTATCATAAGCGGCATTGCCAAGTTTCGCGATAAAGCGGCTGTGTTTGACGATAACATCAAACTCGTCACCGTGCAGCACCAGCAGTTTTTTCCCGTCCGCAGTGGTGTGTACGTAGTCCTGATGAATTTCGATGTTGCCGAAAACATGCCCGACACAATCCCGCATGACTTCATCGTGATTACCGGGTACGTAGATGACTTTTGTACCATGCTTGGCTTTGCCCAAGATAGATCGAATGACATTGGTATGATATTGCGGCCAGTAAACATTCTTTTTGATACTCCAGAAATCAACGATATCACCGACAAGAAACAGATAATCTGTCTCCACGGAATGCAAAAAATGCAGCAGGGCCTCTGCCTGGCAGCCACGGAAACCAAGGTGAATGTCCGAAATCCAGACACTCCTTACTTTGATTGGCGTTTTATTTTTCATT
>BQJA01000018.1 GCA_021604405.1 Nitrosomonas sp.
GCTCTTCGCTTCGCCACCAAATTTTTGCGTCAAAAGCGTCGTAATCGCCGCCGTCAGCGTGGTCTTGCCATGATCTACGTGCCCTATCGTGCCAACATTTAAATGCGGCTTCGATCGCTCAAATTTACTTTTTGCCATGATTCTTCCTTATTTACTTATTTAATCTTTTTTATTGATAATCGCCTCAGCCACATTTTTTGGCGCTTCAGAGTAATGCTTAAACTCCATTGAATATGTTGCACGCCCCTGGGTAGCTGACCGGAGCGCAGTGGAATACCCAAACATTTCAGCCAAGGGTACCTCTGACCGCACAACTTTCATTCCGGGCAAATCATCCATCCCTTGAATCATCCCCCGTCTTGAAGACAAGTCACCTACAACATTACCCATAAAATCTTCTGGCGTTTCAACCTCCACCGCCATCATCGGCTCGAGCAGCACCGGATTAGCTTTCCGCATTCCATCTTTAAATGCCATGGATGCCGCCATTTTGAAAGCATTCTCATTTGAATCGACGTCATGATATGAGCCGTCAAAAAGGGTAACTTTCACGTCGACAACCGGATAGCCTGCCAACACGCCATTTGGCAAAGTCTCAAGAAGCCCTTTTTCCACCGCTGGAATGTATTCTCGCGGAACCACGCCACCCTTTATTTCATCTATAAACTCAAAGCCCTTTCCAGCTTCGTTTGGTTCCATTTTCAGCCAAACATGTCCGTACTGACCACGACCCCCAGACTGTTTAACAAATTTTCCTTCAATTTCCACTTGCTTCTTGATTGCCTCGCGATACGCCACTTGCGGCGCACCAACATTCGCCTCAACACTAAATTCTCTTTTCATACGATCTACAATAATTTCAAGGTGCAATTCACCCATCCCAGAAATTATTGTTTGACCTGATTCCTCATCGGTGCGAACCCTGAAAGATGGATCTTCCTGCGCCAGGCGATTTAACGCAATCCCCATTTTTTCCTGATCTAATTTAGTTTTAGGTTCAACCGCCACATGAATAACCGGTTCCGGGAATACCATGCGTTCTAACGTAATAATATTTTGTGGATCGCATAGCGTATCCCCTGTCGTCGCTTCTTTCAAACCCACGGCCGCTGCGATATCTCCTGCTCGCACCTCTTTAATTTCTTCGCGCTGATTGGCATGCATTTGCAATATTCGGCCGAGTCGTTCTTTTCGTCCCTTTACCGGGTTATAAACTGTATCGCCCGATTTCACGACGCCTGAATACACTCTGAAGAAAATTAACTGTCCCACATATGGATCTGTCGCTATCTTGAAAGACAGACCTGAGAACGGCTCACTATCACTTGTTTGCCGACGAATTATCTCTCCAGCTTCACTCTCCCCTTCAACAGCCTGGATATCGACCGGAGATGGCAGATAATCTACAACTGCATCCAGCATTGCCTGCACCCCTTTATTTTTAAAGGCAGTACCGCATAGCATCGGAACAATCTCATTATTTAGCGTGCGAATGCGTAATCCTTGTTTAATATCCGCAATTGCCAAATCTCCTTGCTCCAAATATTTATCCATTAATTCTTCATTTGCTTCTGCAACCGTCTCCAGCATTTTTTCACGCCAGATTTTAGCTTCTTCCTGCATTTCTGCAGCTATTTCACGTTCTTCAAATTTAACACCTTTGGTCGCATCATCCCAGTAGATTGCCTTCATCTTGACCAAGTCGACAATGCCCTCAAACTTATCTTCTGCACCAATCGGCAATTGAATCGGGACACCTTCAGCTTTTAAACGTGTTTTGATCTGCTCATAAACGCGCATAAAATTAGCGCCCGATCGATCCATCTTATTAACGAAGGCAAGTCGCGGCACCTGATACTTATTTGCCTGACGCCAGACTGTTTCAGTCTGGGGCTGCACACCGCCAACTGCACAAAAAACTGTACAGGCCCCATCAAGAACACGCAAGGAACGCTCAACTTCAATCGTGAAATCAACGTGTCCCGGTGTATCGATTATGTTTATTCTATGTTCGGGGTAGCTACCATCCATACCCATCCAGAAACATGTCGTCGCTGCTGAAGTTATGGTAATCCCGCGTTCTTGCTCCTGCTCCATCCAGTCCATTGTGGCGGCACCATCGTGCACTTCACCAATCTTGTGTGAAACACCGGTATAAAATAACACACGCTCCGTCGTCGTGGTTTTACCAGCATCAATATGAGCCATAATTCCGATATTTCGGTAATTTTCTATGGGTGTTTTTCTCGCCACTTTGCTAAGACCCTAAAATTTTTAAATACTTTAAAAAGCTAGATATTCAGACCCCGTCCGAATAACAGGAATGGAAATGAATAATATTAATAATTGCTTAAGAGCTTATCCGCTTAGAATCGAAAATGTGAAAATGCTTTATTGGATTCGGCCATCCGATGAACTTCTTCACGTTTCTTAACAGCACCGCCTCGACCTTCTGCAGCTTCCGACAACTCACCTGCCAAGCGCATATCCATTGATTTCTCACTTCTTTTTCTGGCAGCATCACGCAACCATCGCATGGCGAGCGCATTCCGACGCACTGACCTAACTTCAACTGGCACCTGATAATTAGCACCACCTACTCGGCGACTCTTCACTTCTACAATGGGACGCACATTGGATAATGCCTGTGTGAAAATTTCCACCGGATCTTTACCAGATCTTTTTTCAATGTGGTCCATGGCATCATATATAATTTTTTCAGCGACTGACTTTTTGCCTCGCGTCATTAGCACATTCACGAATTTTGCCAACTCGACATTATGAAATTTTGGATCTGGCAAAATATCACGCTTTGGCACTTCTCTACGTCTAGGCATTCTCTCTCAACCTCTTTTTCATCACAAAATTAACAAGCTTAAATTCGCGCACTCTTGTCTACAAACTTGCGGCTAAGCGGTTTTAGGTTTTTTGGATCCATATTTAGATCGGCCCTGCTTACGGTCTTTCACGCCAGCAGTATCAAGACTTCCGCGTACAGTGTGATAACGGACACCTGGCAAATCTTTCACCCGCCCTCCACGTATTAGCACCACAGAATGCTCTTGCAGGTTATGTCCTTCGCCGCCGATATAACTTGATACTTCATACCCATTTGTCAGCCTAACACGCGCAACCTTACGAAGTGCTGAATTCGGCTTTTTAGGTGTCGTGGTATAGACTCTGGTGCATACGCCACGTTTCTGAGGACTATTTTCAAGTGCTGGCACATTACTTTTAACACGTTTTGCTAAACGAGGCTTGCGCACTAACTGACTGATTGTCGGCATTTCTGGTTCCTAAAAAAACTGAGACGGCCTGTGCCGTCCATTGGTATACCCGCTTATATTTATGTAATTTGCCACCCCTGTAATGGCAAACTTGACGTTGGCCCCATTCATATTCATTCGAGGCTCAACAAAAAAGACTGCGGATTCTATGGGGTTTATATCCTTATGTCAAGTTATAGATTACCAACCACACGCTTTTTTGAAAGAAAGAATTTACGCGAAACTATTCACCCTACGAATCATTAAGTATTATTATTCAATATACTATATAGAAGAATATCTTTCATTATACCCATTAACTTTCTCATCGCCCGCTGCTAATTTTTTGAGCAGTGACTGCACAACAAACAACTACTCAATCCCTAAAATTTTGATACTGTAAAGGATATTCGACAACCGCTTTCTTAATCAACTGGATTGCTTCTTGCAGTATGTCACGCTTTGCACCCGAAACACGCACTGAATCCCCTTGAATGCTAGCCTGCACTTTCAATTTACTATCTTTAATATGCCTAATAATTTTTTTAGCAAGATCCTTTTCCAATCCTGTTTTAACAACAACTTGTTGTTTTACCTTATTTCCACTAATTTTTTCTATATGCCCCATATCTAAACAGCGCACATCGACCTGTCGCTTCGTAAGCTTTGTTCTAAGAATATCGAGCACTTGGTCAAGCTTAAAGTCATCATCTGCAAAAATCGTCAGTGTATATTCTGACTGCTCTACTCTTGCATCAGATCCTTTAAAATCAAAGCGCGTTTTAACCTCCTTGTTCACTTGGTCAACTGCATTTCTAACTTCTTGCAAATCAACCTCAGAAACAATGTCAAACGACGGCATCACCAACTCCTTTCATTTCTTTTCAGCATTATGTCCGTAGTTTCCAACCCACGCGTTTAGCCAGCAAACCGATACTGTAATGCTCAATCCTTACACAACTCTTTTATTTTTTTCGGCGATACGCAGCCGTAATGCATTAAGCTTAATAAATCCGGCAGCATCTGCTTGATTATAGACACCTTTGTCATCTTCAAAGGTTGAAACATCAGGCGCGTATAATGAATCGCTTGTGGACTCACGTCCAACAACGATCACATTGCCCTTATAAAGCTTGACTCTCACCCGACCATTGACGCACGACTGTGTTGTATCAATCATGGATTGCAACATCTTTCGCTCAGGACTCCACCAGTAACCATTATAAATCAGTTCTGCATAACGCGGCATCAATTCATCCTTTAAATGTGCCACTTCACGATCCAATGTAATGGATTCAATGGCGCGATGCGCTCGAAGCAGAATAGTCCCGCCTGGTGTTTCATAACATCCGCGTGACTTCATTCCAACATAGCGATTTTCGACCAGATCAAGACGCCCAATCCCATGCTTTCCACCAAGCTGATTTAGTTTTGCAAGCAAACTGGCCGGCGATAACTTTTCATCATTTAATGACACCAAGTCACCCCGCTCAAATCCCAGTTGAATATATTCCGCCACGTCAGGTGCATTCTCCGGCGAGACACTCCAGCGCCACATCGATTCCTCTGGCTCCATGGCAGGATCTTCCAACATACGTCCTTCATAGGAAATATGCAATAAATTAGCATCCATACTGTATGGCGAACCTGTTTTTTTCTTCATTTCCACCGGAATACCATGCTGCTCTGCGTACTTCAGCAATTTTTCACGCGAATTCAGATCCCATTCCCGCCATGGTGCAACCACACTAATATCGGGTTGTAACGCATAATATCCAAGCTCAAAGCGCACCTGGTCATTACCTTTACCCGTTGCGCCATGTGAAACTGCGTTTGAATTTGTGATATTAGCAATCTCGATCTGTCTTTTCGCTATCAAGGGTCGTGCGATACTGGTGCCAAGCAAGTATTCACCCTCGTAAATTGTGTTGGCACGAAACATGGGAAAAACATAGTCCCGCACAAACTCTTCTCGTAAATCCTCAATAAAGATTTCTTTTACACCCAACTGCTTAGCTTTTGCGCGTGCCGGTTCAACTTCCTCCCCCTGGCCAATATCCGCAGTAAACGTAACAATCTCACACTGATATGTATCCTGTAACCACTTAAGGATGACGGATGTATCCAGCCCTCCAGAAAAAGCCAATACCACTTTTGAAATTTTTTTCATAAACCACTTATTTTTTCATTATCCCCATGCCGAGGCAGCATTATTGCTAGCCAATTTTTCCCAACAACAGATACTCCATTAAAGCTTTTTGGGTGTGCATTCGGTTTTCCGCTTCATCCCAGACAACAGATTGCGGGCCATCAATAACATCTGCAGAAACTTCTTCGCCACGATGAGCCGGCAAGCAATGCATAAACAAGGCATCCCTATTGGCACAAGCCATCATTTCCGAGTCAACACAAAAATCGGCAAAATCATTCATGCGCGCCTCGGTTTCCGCTTCAAAGCCCATACTGGTCCAAACATCGGTAGTAACTAAATCAGCATTTTTTACCGCCTCATGTGGACAGCTAAATTTTTCATAATGATTTAAGCCAGACAAACCGACACACTCCGGTTTAATTTCGTAACCCGGCGGCGTAGAAACGTGAACCTTAAAATTAAAAATTTCAGCTGCTTGCAACCATGTATTGCACACATTATTAGAATCACCAATCCATGCAATTGTTTTACCAGCAATATCTCCGCGATACTCCATAAAAGTAAAGATATCACTCAAAATCTGACAAGGATGATTTTCATCTGTTAAACCATTAATTACCGGCACAATTGAATTTTCTGCAAAACGACGAACAATGTCTTGTTCATAAGTACGTATCGTAATGACATCCACCATGCGCGACATCACCTTCGCAGCATCTTCCACCGGCTCGCCACGACCCAATTGCGTATCTTTTGTTGGGAGATAGATAGCGGCTCCGCCCAATTGGTGCATACCTGCCTCAAACGACAATCTTGTGCGCGTAGAATGTTTATCAAAAATCATTGCCAGCGTTTTGCCAGCCAGCGGCCAATATCGGCGATATTGTTTAAATTCCTGCTTTATCCAACGGGTTCGCTCGAATAAATATTCAAATTCATCACCGTTAAAATCATTGAACTGCAAAAAGTGCTTTAAATGCATGGTTTCGGCAAATTAATGAAATTTCAGATCAGATGAAGATAACCATTAGTTATCAACATTATGCAGAAATTCCTTTATTATAGCGGAAGTACTCTCAACAACCTGTTCTGCTTCGTCTAGCTGCATCACTAACGCTGGCAGCAAGCGCACCACTTTATCTGATGTTACATTAATCAACAACCCTCGCTCCAGCGCTTTAGTTACCAGTCCACTACATGGCACCGCAAGTTCGATACCAATCATTAAACCTTGGCCGCGAATTTGCACCACACCTGTTTCGCCAGTTAAAGATTGCTTCAATCTGTCACGAATAAAGTTACCCAGCTTCATTGCATGACTAATTAAATTTTCTTCTTCGATAATATTCAGTGTGGCAAAAGCTGCGGCACAAGCCAATGGATTTCCGCCAAAAGTCGACGCATGATTCCCGGGCTTAAAGACACCTGACGCCTTACCATTGGCCAAACAAGCGCCAATCGCCACGCCAGAACCCAAACCTTTAGCAAGCGTCATAACATCTGGCACGATAGCACTATGCTGGAAAGCAAACCATTTTCCACTGCGACCAATCCCGCACTGCACCTCATCCAGCATAAGAAACCAATTATTTTCATCACATATTCGGCGCAAGTCCTGCAGATATTGCGCTTGCGGGATATTGACACCACCTTCCCCTTGATACGGCTCCACCAGCACTGCAACGATATTTTTATTATGTATCGCAACATGGTTAACAGCGTCAATATTATTGTAAGGAACCCGAACAAAACCAGTGAGGAGCGGTTCGAAACCGGCCTGTACTTTTCGGTTGCCACTCGCCGTCAAGGTCGCCATCGTGCGGCCATGAAAAGACTGCTCCATAACAATAATGGTTGGCAGGTCTATTCCTTTATTGTGCCCATGAAGCCTTGCCAGTTTTATCGCCGCTTCATTGGCTTCGGCACCCGAATTACAAAAATATACATTATCCATGCCGGACAGACTGACTAATTTTGTCGCCAATTTCTCCTGTTTATCAATATGATAAAGGTTTGACGTATGGATGAGTGTCTTGGCCTGCTCGCATACTGCTTCAGACAATTTAGGATGACAATGACCTAATCCACAAACGGCAATACCCGCAAGTGCATCAAGATAACGTTGACCCTTATCATCCCAGAGCCAAACGCCCTCACCTTTAACAAAAGTAACAGGCAACGGCGAATAAGTGGGCATCAAATGGGACATGGAACAGTACTCAATTTCTAGAAGTGGGACGAAAAAACGATGGCAGAAGCCGTCTCGTTAATAAATGAGATTGCAAAGAGCGATTAATAAAAATGCGCATCTTTACCTATTTAACCCGCTTTTTCAAGCTTTTTTTCCATTAATTATTCAGTCTATTGCCATGATTCTATCCCAAACTTAACTCAATCATATTAATTTAAAGCGATGCCGGCGGTCAGTTGCCACTTGTTTAAAAACCAGGCTGCAGCTATCTAAGAACTGCTAGCCGTCATTTTTTGAAGCTCGTTGAAATTCACTATCAAAGTTAACAGAGATATAGCCGCAACATGATAGAATAGTACGTTTTTTTGTGTCGCACACATACATAGGCATACATAAAATAATGTATATACCAATTTACTGTTTCTCAGAGAAATTATAAATAATGGAACAATTCGCAAAGGAAACTTTGCCCATCAGCCTCGAAGAGGAGATGCGGCGCTCCTATCTCGATTACGCCATGAGCGTAATTGTAGGACGTGCACTGCCAGATGTACGGGATGGCCTAAAACCCGTTCATCGTCGTGTCCTGTTTGCCATGCATGAACTCTCCAATGACTGGAACCGCCCCTACAAAAAATCTGCACGCATTGTTGGCGATGTGATTGGTAAGTATCACCCACATGGGGATACCGCTGTATATGACACGATTGTCCGCATGGCTCAAGATTTCTCATTACGCTATATGCTTGTCGACGGACAAGGAAACTTTGGTTCGGTAGATGGAGATAATGCTGCAGCAATGCGTTACACCGAAATCCGCATGTCGCGAATTTCACACGAACTTTTAGTCGATCTTGATAAAGAAACCGTTGATTTTGGTTTTAATTATGATGAGACAGAAAAAGAACCCCTCATACTACCAGCGAAAATCCCAAATCTGCTCATCAATGGATCCTCTGGCATTGCCGTTGGCATGGCAACAAATATCCCACCACATAATTTAAATGAAGTTGTAGATGCATGTCTCACCCTACTGAATAATCCAGATGCAACGATCGATGAGTTAATCGAACACATCCAAGCCCCTGATTTCCCAACCGCCGGAATTATTTACGGCACTTCAGGCGTTAGAGATGGTTATCGCACTGGCCGTGGACGCGTCATTATGCGCGCCCGCACACATGTCGAGGATATCGACAAAGGAAATCGCCAGTGCATCATTATCGACGAACTGCCTTATCAAGTGAATAAAGCTAATCTGTTAATGCGAATTGGTGAACTGGTTCGAGATAAAAAAATTGAAGGCATTTCTGAATTGCGCGACGAATCCGACAAATCTGGAATGCGCGTCGTTATTGAGCTCAAACGAGGGGAAGTGCCTGATGTCATCCTAAACAACTTGTTTAAAGAAACGCAGATGCAGGATACTTTCGGCATGAATATGGTTGCATTACTGGACGGCCAACCACAATTGCTGAATTTAAAGCAAATATTGGCTGCATTTCTGCGTCATCGACGCGAAGTTGTTACGCGGCGCACCCTGTTTGAATTGAAAAAAGCGCGCGAGCGTGGTCATATACTCGAGGGTCTCGCGGTTGCACTATCCAATGTTGACGAAATAATCGTTTTAATCAAAGCAGCACCAACACCTGCCGTAGCAAAAGAAGGTTTGATGACAAGAGCCTGGCGATCTCAATTGGTCGAAGAAATGCTTGCCCGCGCAACAACAGATTCAGCAGCATTCCGTCCTGATGGATTAACAAAACACTTTGGCTTATCAGACCAAGGTTACCATTTATCCGACGCACAGGCGCAGGCGATCCTGGAAATGCGCCTACAGCGGTTAACGGGCATGGAACAGGATAAAGTTGTTGAGGAATACAAAGATGTCATGAATAAAATCGTCGACTTTCTTGACATACTCGCCAATTCAGCTCGTATCACCATTATCATCACGGAAGAAATACAAGCCATTAGAGAACAATTTGGTGATAAACGCCGCAGTGAGATTGTTACCAGCACTCAAGATCTCGGCATGGAAGATTTGATCACACCAGCCGATGTCGTGGTTACATTGTCTCATAGCGGTTACATCAAATCTCAGCTTTTAGACGAATACCGCGCACAAAAACGCGGCGGTCGTGGAAAACAGGCAACAGGAACCAAAGACAATGATTTCATTGAACATTTGTTTATTGCGAATACGCACGACTATATTCTATGCTTTTCCAGCCGGGGACGTGTGCATTGGATCAAGGTATATGCGGTTCCACAGAGCGGCCGTTTATCAAAGGGCAGGCCTATCATCAATCTATTGCATTTAGAAGAAGGTGAAAAGATCAACGCTATCTTGCCGGTTAAAACATTTGATGAAACCCGATTTGTATTTATGGCCACATCGTGTGGCGTCGTTAAAAAAACACCACTGTCCGAATTTTCTCGTCCACGCAGTAACGGAATCATCGCCATTGGATTGGATGATGGCGATTATTTGATTGGTGTCGCGTTAACAGAAGGCGAGCATGACGTCATGCTGTTCTCAGACAATGGAAAAGCAATGCGTTTCGATGAACATGATGTGCGACCGACAGGACGCATTGCACGGGGTGTGCGCGGCATGAAATTAGGTACGGGACAACGGGTTATCTCCATGCTTGTCGCCAAGAATGAAGAACTCGCCGTATTGACTGCAACTGAGAATGGTTATGGCAAACGAACCCCAATTAATGAGTATACCCGCCACAGTCGTGGCACTCAGGGCATGATTGCCATTAAGACGAGCGAACGTAACGGCAAAGTCGTCACAGCAAGGCTAGTTAAACCAGATGATGAAATTATGCTAATCACAACCGGCGGCGTATTAATCAGAACACGTGTCAACGAAGTACGCGAAATGAGCCGTGCCACGCAAGGTGTGACTTTGATTAATCTAGATGAAGGTGAGAAACTTGCAGGACTGGAAATAGTGGTTGAAACAGATGAAGAATAATCACACGCCAATTCAAATGATGGTTCAGTATATTTTAAGACAAAACAGATACATTAATGTCAAAAATTTATAATTTCAGCGCAGGCCCCGCCGTCTTGCCAAAAGAAGTTTTAATACAGGCAAAAGAAGAATTTCTTGATTGGCATGGCAGTGGAATGTCAGTCATGGAAATGAGTCACCGTGGCAAAGAATTCATGTCCATTGCCGATAAAACTGAAAGTGATTTACGCGAGTTGATAGGAATACCCGAAAATTTCAAAGTGTTATTTTTGCATGGTGGCGCATCCAGTCAATTCGCCATGGTACCAATGAACTTGCTTCGCGGTAAGCAGGATGCTGATTACATCAATACAGGACAATGGTCGCAGAAAGCAATCAAAGAAGCAAAAAAATACTGTACAGTCAATATCGCTGCCTCCTCTGAAGACGCTGATTTTACCTACGCGCCAAATCAGCATGAATGGAAGCTTAACCCAGGCGCAGCTTATGTTCATTACACACCAAATGAAACCATCGGCGGCGTTGAATTTAACTGGATTCCTGATTTAACTCACTCAAACCACAATATCCCGTTGGTAGCAGATATGTCATCGACTATTTTATCTCGTCCACTGGATGTCACCAGGTTTGGGCTTATTTATGCCGGCGCCCAGAAAAATATTGGGCCTGCGGGTCTAACTGTTGTTATTATTCGGGAAGATTTGATGGGAGTAACTCTGCCTGGCTCGCCAACCATGTATGATTATAAATTTCATGCCGACAATCGTTCCATGTATAACACCCCCCCAACTTATGCTTTATATATCACCGGTCTTGTTCTGGCATGGTTAAAAAATCTGGGCGGATTAACCGTTATAGAACGTCATAACGCTACCAAAGCTAAGCTGTTATATGATTTACTAGATAACAGCGATTTTTATCATTGTCCGGTGGCCAGAACTGACCGTTCGCGGATGAATGTACCCTTTACACTTAAAGATCCAGCATTAGATGATGAGTTCCTAAAACTGGCTGAATCGCATGGCTTAATCCAATTGAAAGGTCATCGGTCTGTCGGCGGCATGCGCGCCTCAATCTATAACGCAATGCCTGTTGAGGGGATAAAAACATTGGTGTCATTTATGCAGGAGTTCGCTAACAAACATGCCTGAGCGCGCACATAAAATTTTTAAAATTCTAACCCTCAACCAGGTTTCCCCGGTGGGTCTCGGTTGTTTTCCTGCCAATCACTATTTGGTTGGCGACGATATCACCAATCCGGATGCCATTCTAGTACGCTCACACGATATGCTGACAATGGACATCCCCAACAGTGTTACAGCAATAGGTCGGGCGGGTGCGGGCACCAATAATATACCTGTCAAAAACATGAGCCTTCGCGGTATCCCGGTATTTAACACACCAGGTGCAAATGCCAATGCGGTTAAGGAGTTGGTTTTAGCCGGCATGCTGCTGGCATCACGTAATTTGATTCCGGCACTTCAATTCGTTGAAAAACTGCGGGGAGACAACACCGTACTTCATCAACAGACAGAAAAAGGGAAAAAACAGTTTTCTGGCATCGAATTGCCCAGACGCACACTGGGCATTATTGGTCTCGGCAAAATTGGAAAATTGGTAGCAGATGCAGCGATTGAGTTGGGCATGAACGTCATCGGCTACGATCCGGATATAACAATCGATGCAGCCTGGCGGCTATCAGCCGCCATAAAAAAAGCGCAAAGCATTGAAGAATTACTACGCTACAGTGATTTTATTACACTCCATATCCCTTTACTGGATTCCACGCGTCAACTCATAAATGATGAGTGCGTGAAAAATATGAAACAAGGCACCACATTACTAAATTTTTCTCGTGATGGCATTATCGATGAAGATGCAGTGTTAGCTGGAATTAACGATAATAAAATAAAATATTACGTTTGTGACTTCCCAACTCAGAAGTTACTTCATCATGATGCAGTGATTACACTACCCCATCTAGGAGCATCAACACTGGAAGCGGAAGAAAACTGCGCTATTATGGTTGTAAATCAGCTCATGGATTATCTGCAAAATGGAAACATCACGAACACGGTTAATTTTCCCGATGTCATTATGGAGCGAGAATCCCCTTATCGTGTTGCGGTTGCCAATGCCAACGTCCCCAATCTTCTCGGACAAATATCAACAAATATGGCTAAAGCGGGGCTAAATATACACAACATGACCAATAAATCCCGCGGTGAAATGGCGTATACATTAGTTGACGTTGACAGTCCCGCACCGCAAGAAACAATCGACACGATCACCATGATTCCTGGTGTATTAATGGCACGTTATTTACCGGTTCTGGCCGAATAATTAATTGATGAACCAAAAATTTTCTCACCATGGCTGAACAATTCAAACAACTACGTGATCAGATAGATGCAATTGATAGCGAAATCCTCAAGCTGATAAATGCACGTGCCAAGCTCGCACAACAAATTGGACAACGAAAGAAAAATGGCATTGTCTATCGCCCTGAGCGGGAAGCCCAGATACTGGCACGCTTAAAACAATTAAATACTGGTCCTCTGGCTGATGATCGCATTACCCAGCTTTTTATTGAAATAATGTCACTTTGCCGTGCCTTGGAGAGGCCCACGATTGTCGCCTGTTTAGGCCCGCGCGGCACTTTTTCTGAAGAAGCCGCTTTGAAACGATTTGGCAGCACAATTACCACGCTCGCTTGCGACTCGATAGATGAAGTATTTCGCAAAGTGGAGTCAGGTGCTGCTGATTATGGCGTTGTTCCAGTAGAAAACTCAACAGAAGGTGCCATCGGCAGAACAATGGATCTTTTATTACAAACTTCCTTAACTGTATGCGGCGAAATTCAGTTACCGGTTCATCAGTTTCTGATGGCACAAAATCCTGAACTAACATCTATAGAAAAAATTTATTCGCATCCGCAGTCCTTCTCACAGTGCCATGAATGGCTCAACACAAACCTGGCTCATTTATCTGGCACCAAACGTATCAATGCATCCAGCAATGCTGACGCTGCTCGTCTTGCTGCTGCAGACAAAGATGCCGCAGCTATCGCTAGCAAACGAGCCGCGGAAGTATTTAAGCTTACGATTTGCGCCGAAAATATCGAAGATGATCCAAAAAATACGACACGGTTTCTAATGATTGGCGCTCAGCAGATCGTAGCTTCTGGTAATGATAAAACCTCACTGATCATGTCGACAAGCAATCGCCCTGGTGCGATACATGAGTTATTAGCGCCGTTGGCGCAACATGATGTTAGCATGACACGCTTGGAATCACGCCCATCAAGGACTCATCTGTGGGAATATGTTTTTTTTGTGGATATAGAAGGACATCAAAATGATAAAAATATCATTTTAGCTTTAACATCAATTCGTGAAAAAGCGGCACTCCTCAAGATTCTTGGATCTTACCCAGCCGCACAATAGCTACTCGGTCTATATGGTCACCAACTTTGCGGTTGTTATTTAAAGCAGATTTTCAAACAATTCTCACTTACCATTTAACAAGATTAACTTTATGTATTTATGTGATTTTGCGCCGGAATATGTCCGTGCCATCCAACCTTATCAACCTGGCAAACCCATTTCAGAGTTGGTTAGAGAATTAGGACTGGATGAGCATAACGTCATCAAACTTGCTTCCAACGAGAATCCACTTGGCACAAGTCCCTTAGCGCTAGAAGCAATGAATGACGCCCTCAATGATGCCGCGCGCTACCCGGATGGCAGTGGTTTTGATTTAAAAGTTGCGCTATCCGAACGATATGGTGTTAGCGCAGACCAAATCATTTTAGGCAATGGTTCTAACGATGTCTTAGATCTTGCTGCGCGGGTATTTCTGAAACCCGGTGCAGCCGCCGTTTACTCTCAACATGCTTTCGCAATTTATCCGCTATTGGTACAAGCCATTGGCGCAAACGGCATCCCCGTTCCTGCTCGGGATTATGGTCATGATATAACGGCCATGCTGGATGCCATTACACCGGAAACACGCATTGTTTTTATTGCAAGTCCTAATAATCCGACTGGAACACTATCCAATAAGGATGACTTACAGCACTTTCTCGAACACGTATCACGAGATGTGCTGGTTATTTTGGATGAAGCGTATTATGAATACCTCCCTGAGGCCAATAAAACAAATAGTATTACCTGGTTGGATCAGTTTTCCAATTTATTAGTCACGCGTACCTTCTCCAAAGCATACGGCCTTGCCGGTATCCGCGTTGGATTTGGTATAGCACACCCGGATGTTGCCAACCTGATGAACCGTGTTCGTCAACCTTTCAACGTGAGCAATATTGGTCTTTCCGGCGCGCTAGCAGCCCTGCATGACGTTGAGTTTGTACAGCGCACTTATGCGCTCAACCGGGCAGGGATGCTCCAACTTGCCGATGGATTCCGGAAACTTGATGTTGAATATATCCCGTCTTATGGTAATTTCATGACCTTTTGTGTACCCGGCGATGCTGTTAATGCAACAAAAGTGAATCAAAGCCTATTACAACAAGGCGTCATCGTGCGACCTCTGGGCATTTACGAAATGCCGTGCCATCTCCGTACCAGTGTCGGCCTCGAATCCGAAAATCAGAAATTCCTAAAATCACTCGAACGTGCAATTGGAGAATTGGCTTGATCATCATAATGAATAATGATGCGACGGATGCACAAATCGACATCGTCGTAAAGAAAATTCAATCCCTTGGACATGGCGTCAATATATCACGCGGCACTAAACGCACCGTTATTGGGGCGATTGGAGACGAACAGAAACTCGATCCGAAACTATTTGATTCCTTGCCTGGTGTCGAATATTCGATGCACATCGTCAAACAATACAAGATCGTATCGCGCGAATCCCACAAACAAGATTCAGTTATTGAAGTATGCGGTATTCCAATTGGCGGCAGCCAAATACAAGTAATTGGCGGGCCATGTTCTGTAGAAACGCAAGATCAAATGGACTCAGCGGCGCAGCATGTTGCAGCGGCGGGATGCCGCTTGATTCGCGGTGGAGCCTTCAAGCCTCGAACCAGCCCATACACTTTTCAAGGTAAAGGAAAAGACGGATTGGGAATGCTCCGTCAAGCAGCAAACAAGTATAATCTGCCCATTGTTACGGAACTGATGGATGTGCGTATGCTTGACACATTCCTTGAGCACGATGTTGACATCATTCAAATCGGTACCCGCAACATGCAGAACTTTGATCTGCTTAAAGAAGTAGGCCGCATTGATACCCCAGTCATCCTCAAGCGCGGGATATCCGCCACCATTTCCGAATGGTTAATGGCCGCGGAATATATTGCCGCCAGTGGAAATCACAATATCATTTTATGTGAACGTGGCATCCGTACCTTTGAATCGGCTTATCGCAATGTACTGGATATTACATGCATTCCAGTCTTGAAGCGAGAAACGCATCTGCCGGTCATCATTGACCCTTCCCACGCCGGCGGCAAAGCCTGGATGGTACCGGCACTGTCACGTGCTGCGATTGCAGCAGGGGCTGACGGATTACTTGTAGAAACGCACCCCAACCCAGCTGAAGCATGGTGTGATGCCGATCAAGCCCTCAATCCTCAGGATTTCAAAGATCTGATGGTATCATTACAAGGCATCGCCCAGACAATCGGGCGTAGCATTTAACAACTATTATAACACTCGCCCATGACTGATTTTGCCCTCAACAAACTGGTAATTATTGGTGTGGGTTTGATTGGCGGATCATTCGCCATGGCCCTACGTAAAGCAGGAATGGTCAAGTTTATCGTCGGCTTGGGACGCAACAAAGAAAATTTGCAACGCGCACTTAGCCTCGGCGTTATAGACTCAATTGCGGATGACCCAGCATCAGCAGTGCTAGATGCTGACCTTGTAATGCTAGCAATGCCTGTAGGACAGACCGCCAATATCATGGCAAAAATTGCACCGTATCTTGAGTCCAAAACAATTCTCACTGATGTAGGCAGCACCAAACAGGATGTGATCGTTGCAGCACAATCTTACCTGTCAGACAACCTGAAAAACTTTGTCCCTGGCCATCCCATTGCCGGCGCTGAATTAAGTGGCGTAGCCGCGGCGCAGGCTGACTTGTTTCGCAATAAACACCTGATACTTACTCCGCTGGCTCAAACCGCCACTCTCGCAATAAACCAAGTTATTAAATGTTGGCAAGCCTGTGACGCACAAATCTCACAAATGCGCGCTGACGAGCACGACAGAATCCTCGCTGCCACCAGCCATCTACCCCATATTCTGGCATTTACGCTTATGAATTATCTACGTAACAATAGTGAAAACAAACCAGATAACCTGTTACGCTTTGCTGGTAGCGGATTCCGTGATTTCACACGAATTGCCAGCAGTTCACCGGAAATGTGGCGGGATATTTGTCTTGCAAACCGTGAAGCACTGCTTACGCAAATCGACGCTTACAAAACGTCGCTAACATCTTTGCAAAAAGAACTGACAAACAACGACGCAGATGCACTGGAAAAAGCATTTACTGAAGCCCGTACTGTACGGGAATCCTGGTTAAAAAACAAAATTTGAGAAAAATTTCTGCGCGATTTACTTCACAACAATGCCAATAGAGTTAAATCGTTAGCCACGGAAGAGGCTCCTGCTCAAGTTTTTGTTTCTGGTTTTTCGTTGATACCTGGTTATCCGCAAATTGGCGGTCATAATCGAGCCTTCTCCCTATTTTTAGCATACCTTCAAAATGTTATCTTTTTTAAAAGATTGTCAACAATCCAATCTTTTTACTCGCGTGCTCGGTCGATCTAAGAAACATTTTTAAACTTATTCTATTTTGTCATTTAACCGATTTAGAAAGTTAACATTGCAAATTGAGCCCGAAATCCGCAAATCAAATTTATGGGAGATTACAAAAATTGAAACCATTAAAGATTGGTGTTTTACTCGACCCAGATAAGCCGCTCATGGACTATGAAGCACATATTTTTTCCAATATACTAAATGATACGAGATATGAAGTTCTTTGCACAATTAAAGATGGTAGAAAAGCAACAAGAAAACTGCCGATTATTGAAAAATACAAAGGCGTCAAATTAACGGGAACGCTACTAACGTCTCTGGTATTTTTAGTACTGGATTTTCTGGAAAACTGGCTGTTAAAAAAGAAGAGCACAACGTCCTTTGATAAGACAGAAGTGGCTGCAAAAATTGCCACGCTTCCATGTATTGAATTGTTCCCACAAAGAAAAGATTTGTCTGATGTTTTCTCGAGAGAAGACTGCGCGAAAATAGGGAAATTGAACTTTGATGTGCTATTGAAACATGAATTCCAAACAATTAAAGGAGAAATTTTAAACGTTCCTAAATATGGCATTTGGTCTCTTCAACCTGGCGACAATAAAGACTTTAGAGGTAGTCCCGGTGGATTTTGGGAAGTTTATAATAACAGCAGCGTGACGGGGGTAACACTGCAACTTCTGGGGAACGAACTGAATAGTAATAGAATAATTGCAAAAGGATTTTATAATACACAAAATCTTTGGTATATAAATCTAGAAAACGCTTTAGATTGCTCGGTTGACCTGCTATTAAAGCATTTGCGGTTACTTTACGAAGAACACGCTTTTGAAACTACAGCTAACGGCACATACAGTAACAAAAATTTCCAATATCCAACTTTTTTTCAGGCTTTCCGGTATATATCACGACAATATTCTAAAGTCGCATTTCATGAAATTTCCAAATTAATTTACAAAAAAGCTAAGATCGAAGATAACAGGGATGTTTGGAAATTACACATTGGTAAGGGTCGTATCGAAAACGCAATGTTATGGCAGACAACAACAATAGAACCACCGGCTAATGAATTCTGGGCTGATCCATTTTTATTTGAATACCAAGACAAGACATATGTTTTTTTTGAAAACTGGCAGTATTCAAGAGAAAAAGGTAAAATTTCAGTAGGCATTATCAATGAAGATCGGATTACAGATGTCAAAGACTGTCTTGATCTCGATTATCACTTATCCTATCCGCTTATATTCGAATATCAAAACCAAATCTTTATGATTCCAGAAACAGGCCAAATGAAAAGGCTTGAAATTTGGCGATGTGACCACTTTCCAAATAAGTGGTCACTGGAGAAAACTTGTTTTGAAGATGAAGGACGTTCTTTAGTTGACAGCACAATTACAAAAGACTCGAATAACCAATTTTGGTTGTTTGTAAATTTTGGCTCCAGGAAATTTCTCGAACACGGCAGTGATCTCTGTGTGTTTAAAATCGATAGCCCAATGATGAATGAAATTATTCCCCACAAATTAAATCCAGTGACAAGTGACTGCAGGTCTGCCAGAAACGCGGGTAATATTTACATTGACAAAAATGGCAGGTTAATTCGTCCATCCCAGGCCAGCCAGAATGGTGTTTATGGCGAATGTTTTAACCTCTGCCATATAAAAAAATTAACAATAGACGCCTATGAAGAAGAAATCCTGAAAACAGTTACGCCAGAATATAAAGATGGGTTATATGCTACACATCATGTAAGTCATGCCAGTGATATCTTCGTCGTAGACGGTTGCTATAAGCATAGATGAAACCGCGTTAAAACACGGAAGCGCAAATTATTTTTAAGCGTACGACCCTATCGTATGCTATTTTTCCTGTTTTAGTGATTCAACAGAATTCCACTTTGGCAAAAATAAGTTAATACGCTATTCAACTATCCAAAGAATATTCGCAAAGCCATATATATAACCAATGCCATTGAATCACTTAACAGCGTCATTCGAAAACCATCCAGAAACGCAAACTGTTTCCTACTGACGATTCAGATAAAAAAAGTAGCCTATCTGGCAATCATAATGCATCTAAAAAATGGACGATATCAATAAGAAACGAAAAATCAGCAATGAAATCGTTTTATGATTGAATTTGCACAGTATTTGGCGGATTAAGTTTAACCAAAGCAGTTACACAGAATCCTTTACACCCTCACCATTTAATGCAAATTATTCGTAGTCACAAAACCAAATACGGAGAAAGCCGCCAGCGCTACAATGACGACTTTCCCTTTTCAAGCTTTAATCGGTAACAATTGCAAAAAATTATTCAATAATTTTTGTCAAAATTGCCGATTCTCTAGGATCTCTAAAATCAACAGGGATACCACTGGCATCAACACCTTCGCTAAACAATCCAATAATTAACTGATCGCCGCTCTGTCGCACACCAATGATTTCATTTTGTTGCCATTCATTATTTATTATTGCGCCACGGAAAGTGCCGCTACCGGAAACAATACCATAAACAAAGGTTTCTGATAAATTTGGCACGATCTCCCTACTCCCGATATCCGGATGACCAGTCGCCGATCCTGAAATGATTGATGCTGTGAAACCATCTACCTGTCTACAATTTGCAGAAGCATCGCTACCAGCGCCACGAATAGTATATAAGGAACGGTTCTCACTTAATAAAGACGGTCCTTCCAATAAGTAGCATGCATTATTTTGGGTTTTATACAATCCAGGTACGATATTCGCTACTGAAATTGGCTGTGAAGGGGTAACCGATGAAATCTGCTCAAAGATTAATCCAGTATCAGGGGAAAAAGTAAACTTAAATGCAACGTCAAACAAAGTTGTCTGACCTGTATCAATGTCAGTAACTGGTACGCGAAGCATAGTAATATTGCGTCCACTACCAACTACATTTGCTGATTCAAAATTAATACTAAATGTGGTTCCCGGTACCACCTCAGCAATTGTATGCACGGACATCAGATTGGCTGAAACAAATATTAAAGTCGCGATAATCGATTTTATCTTCATGACACGTTCTCTTTTTTATTGAAAGAATACCTAGTATAGGTAAATAGTGTCATTCATACTACCCTCGCGGATGATGCTTAGCATGCAACTGTTTCAATCGTTCCCGAGCGATATGCGTATAAATCTGTGTGGTGGAAATGTCCGCATGACCCAATAGTAATTGAACCACACGCAAATCAGCACCATGATTCAGCAAATGGGTTGCAAACGCGTGACGCAAGGTATGTGGTGATAATGGCTTATCGATTCCCGCTTGTTGTGCATGACGCTTGATGAGGTACCAGAATGCCTGACGGGTCATTCCAGCGCCTCGCGTAGTAACAAAAATCGTATCCGAAACCTTGCTTCCAAGTAGCAAAGGGCGCGCATTTTCAGTATATCTATTTAACCATATCAATGCTTCTTCACCGAGTGGCGCAAGGCGCTCCTTACTTCCCTTGCCCATGACCCTGACAACACCCATATCCTGACTTAGTTGCGAATTTTTCAGACTGACCAATTCGGACACGCGCAAGCCACTGGCGTAAAGCACTTCCAGCATAGTACGATCACGCAAACCTAACGGGTATTTGATATCTGGGGCATTTAATAAAACTTCCACATCGGTTTCATTCAGACTTTGCGGAAGATGACGCGGCAGCTTAGGGCTTTCAATATTCTGACTAGGATCAACTTGGACTCTACCCTGTCGCAGCAGAAAACGATAAAAACGTCTTAAAGTTGACAGCTCCCGGCTCGTTGTACTGGCTTTAATCTTAGCTGACACACGGGCAGCAAGAAACGCCAGCAAATCGGAATGTGTGGCACTTATTAGTGTTCGGTTATTCTGGCTGTGCTCAACTAACCAAAAACTGAACTGCCGCAGATCGTTACTATAACTCTCCAGCGTATTACGCGACAAACCTTCTTCTAACCATAGGGAGTCTGAGAATTCATCCAGTATTTGGCCATCACATTCAGGCACCTTCATGATGTAACAACCAGCGTTTGATTGTTAAAGGAAAGCCATCCGTCGCATTCATGAATCCTCCTAAACGGCCATTTTTTGCGATAACGCGATGACACGGAATCACAATCGGTATTCGGTTGGCACCACATGCTCGCCCCACCGCCCGGGGTGAGGAATGCAAATTTGACGCAATGTTTGCATAACTGCTGGTTTTTCCGCCAGGTATTGCCTGAATGGATTGCCAAACCCGCTTTTGATATGGCGTACCCTCAATGTGCAAAGACAAATCGAATTCAAAACACGGATCAGCTAAGTATTCTTGTAGCTGTCGGCAGACCTCCTTCGCTAGCGTATTTTGCGGTGCTAAGCTCGGCGTATCCAGTGGAAGATAATCAATACCAACCAGCCAGTCTTCTTCCGTTCGTATACCCAAAACAGAAAATTGTGTAGCTAATTTTGCATGATAACAATTATTTGGCATAAGATCAGCAACAGGTATAAATTAATCAAAAAACCAAATCTAACGATACCAATTATTGCAACCACGACGGCCAGCAGTCAGTCTAGCTAATTGCCACTCAACGAATTTAATAACATCAGGTCATTGAGTCTTTTTACGAAAGAGGCCGGATCATCTAGCTGTCCTCCTTCCGCCAATAATGCCTGGTCAAACAGAATATGACTCCAGTCATCGAAATGTTTCTCTTCTGCTTTTAATCGCCGTATCATTGGATGCTGCGTGTTGATTTCAAGGATCGGTTTTGTATGGCCGACTTTCTGCCCTGTTGATTTAAGCAGGCGTTCTAGATTGCCACTCATATCGTGGGTATCGGCTACTAGGCAAGCGGGTGACTCAGTTAATCGATATGTGACGCGAACATCTTTTACCTGATCGTCCAATACTTTTTTCATTTTCTCGATTAACTCGTTAAATTCACTTGCTTCCTTTTCATGCGCTTGTTTTTCCGCTGCATCCTCCATATTGCCAAGGTCAAGACTTCCCTTGGCAACGGATTGCAACGGTTTGCCATCAAACTCGGTCAAATGCGCTACTAACCATTCATCAACACGCTCGGATAACAGTAAAACTTCGATACCTTTTTTTCGGAAAATTTCCAAGTGAGGACTATTTTTTGCGGCATTAAGACTGTCCGCCGTTACATAATAAATTTTATCCTGCCCCTCTTTCATCCGACTGATATAGTCGCTTAATGAAACTGACGATTCATCAGATTCATCATGGGTTGAAATAAAGCGCAATAACCCGGCAATACGTTCACGATTGGCAAAATCTTCTCCGACGCCTTCTTTTAAAACCTGACCGAACTCCTGCCAGAATTTTTTAAATTTTTCCTTACCTTCATCATCCTCTTTCTTTGCCAGATCTTCTATAAGTCCAAGAACTTTCTTGACGACGCCCGCTCTGATCGATTCAATATCTTTAGATTCCTGCAGTATTTCCCGGGAAACATTCAAAGGCAGATTATTGGAATCAATGACACCGCGCACAAAACGAAGATAATTTGGCATTAATTTGTCCGCATCATCCATGATAAAAACGCGTTGCACATAAAGCTTTATACCATGACGATGCTCACGATCGAACATATCAAACGGAGCACGTGAAGGAATATATAACAATTGCGTATATTCCTGTTTACCTTCAACTTTGGCATGGAGATAAGTTAAGGGTGGTTCAAAGTCGTGGGCGACATGCTTGTAAAACTCATTATACTGTTCATCTGTTATTTCATTTTTCGGCCGCGCCCATAATGCGCTGGCTTGGTTGATCGTTTCATCTTCGTCAGTAATTTTGTTGGCTTTTTCTTCTTCAGACCATTCCTCCTTTTTCATCACAATCGGCAATGTGATGTGATCCGAATATTTGCGTATAATGCTGCGCAAGCGCATGCCGTTCAATAATTCATCTTCTTCCTCACGCAAATGGAGAGTTATTTCTGTTCCACGCTGTTCCTTATTGACAGTTTCCAACGTATATTCACCTTCGCCGCTAGATTCCCAGCAAACGCCATGCTCTGGCGTTAAACCGGCGCGCCGGGTAATTAGCGTCACTTTCTCGGCGACAATAAAAGAGGAATAAAAACCGACGCCGAACTGGCCAATTAGATGCGCATCCTTAACTTGGTCACCCGTTAGCGAATTAAAAAATTCCCGTGTTCCAGACTTGGCTATGGTACCTATATGATCGATCACCTCTTGCCGGGACATTCCAATGCCATTATCCGAAACGGTAATCGTCCGAGCTGCCGCATCGCAACTTACTTGAATTTTAAGATCGGAATCGGACTCATACAGGGCACTATCCGTTAACCCTTCAAAGCGCAGTTTATCAGCTGCATCAGAAGCATTTGAAATCAGCTCGCGCAAAAATATTTCCTTGTTGCTGTATAAGGAATGAATCATCAGCTGTAAAAGTTGCTTGGCTTCAGCCTGAAAATTCATACGTTCTTTTATAGATTCCGCTTGCACTATTTTCTCCTAGAATAAAACGATTTCATATGATGAGGGCAAATCAGGGGATTTCAAGCAAAAAAATCAGTTGCCCGCAAAATTTTACGTACCAAACTGATTTTTAAACAATTGAGACTTTATTTATACCAACTAAATAATTACAGGTAGCTGATTAATACTGACAGTTTTAAAGAAAAATTGTCTTAGAATCTGCACTAGCAAAAAATGTAATGCGTATTACATAGAATTCTGGATTGCGTATAAACTCAGACCCATTAGCACCTGCGGAAATATTCCCAGCACGATAATCGCTAATCCATTGATACTGAATAGTAATTTGACATCGCCATATGGCACAATGGGTTCATTACTGACCGGCTCGTCAAAGTACATCAGTTTGACAATGCGAAGATAGTAAAAGGCACCGATAACCGACAATAATACAGCCACAACCGCCAACCAGATATAGCCGGCATTTAAGACCGCTTGTAATACCGACAATTTTGCATAAAAGCCGATCATGGGAGGAATCCCGGCCATTGAAAGCATCAGCAACAAAGTAATAAATGCATACCAGGAATTTCGCTTATTAAGCCCCTTGAAATCATCGATATTTTCAGCTTCGAAACCTTCTCTCGACAACATCATGATGACTGCAAAAGTGCCTAATGTCATTAGCACATAAGCAATCACATAAAACAATGCTGAACTGTAACCATTTGTGTCGGCGCTGATAAAACCAAGAAGAACAAAACCCATATGAGATATGGTGGAATAAGCCAGCATTCTCTTGATATTGCTCTGCGCGATGGCGGCGATATTCCCAACCGCCATTGACATGACCGCAAGTATTACGAGCATCCCCTGCCAATCGGCGACCATTTCTCCCATTCCCTCAACCAATAATCGCATTACAAAACCAAATGCTGCGAGTTTTGGTGCTGAACCAATAAATAGCGTTACGGCTGTTGGCGCACCTTGATAAACATCCGGTGCCCACATATGAAAAGGGGCGGCACTTAACTTAAAACTGATACCCGCTACAATAAACACCAAACCGACAACTAGAACTTCATGATTCGAAGTGCCGGCTTGTATGGCTTCAGTAACACTGGCAACATGCAACGAACCCGTAGCGCCGTAAACCATGGACATACCATACAACAGGAACCCGGAAGCCAGCGCACCCAACACAAAAAACTTCATCGCAGCTTCAGTTGCCGTTACAAGATCACGTCGCAGCGCAACCATTGCATACAGCGACAGTGAAAGCAACTCTAGTCCGAGATATAGCGTTAAAAAGTGGCTGGCGGAAATCATCACCATCATCCCCAATGTCGCAAACAACACGAGGCTGAAAAATTCACCGGTATACATGTCACGTGTACTGATGTAGGCGCGGGAATATATTAAAACCGCGGCAACTGTCGCATATACCATTAATTTAAGTATATCCGCCATCACATCATCCACAAACATGCCTGAAAAGGTATAGCTTGGCTCAGATGAAATTGATGTAAAAGTTAGAACTGCACAGCCAACTAAAGCTATCTGTGCCAAACCGTAGGCAACATATCGTCTTTTTTCGCCTGCCACAAGATTAGCAAGCATCACCACGCACACCATCACGAGAAGAAATATCTCAGAATAGGCCGGTGCAAAATCAGGTGGTAGGAAATTCATTAATCAACAATCCTTAATTTAAAGTTTGCTGTTAGCTACATGCGCAAGCAGTTCATCCACTGTTGCATGCATCACTTCTGTAATAGGAAACGGATAGACACCCATCCACAATACGGCCAACGCCAGGATCGCCAATACCGCAAATTCGCGCTTGGAAATATCCTGCAGTCCTTCTACAGCCGGACTGGCGACAGCGCCAAAAATCACGCGTTTATACATCCATAGAGTATAAACTGCACCAAATATCAATGTCGTCGCGGCAAAAAATGCATACCAAAAGTTAACTTTGACTGCACCCATAATTACCATAAATTCACCAACAAAACCGCTGGTACCGGGTAACCCCGCATTGGCCATTGCAAATAGCATAAAGAAAGCCGCAAACACAGGCATTGAATTAACAACGCCACCATAATCGGCTATTTGGCGCGAATGTAATCGATCGTAAAGAACACCGACACAAAGAAACATCGCGCCAGAGATAAATCCATGTGAAATCATTTGTACCATGGCACCTTCGATACCATAGGCATTAAACAGAAAAAAACCCAAGGTAACAAAACCCATATGTGCTACAGAAGAGTAAGCAATGAGCTTTTTCATGTCAGCCTGCATTATTGCAACGAGTCCGATATAAACAACCGCGATGAGAGATAACACGATCATCAGTCCCGCCAGCTGCTGACTCGCATCTGGAACAATCGGCAAAGAAAAGCGCAGGAATCCATAACCACCCATTTTCAGTAATATCGCTGCTAGAACCACCGAACCGCCAGTTGGCGCTTCGACGTGCGCATCTGGCAGCCATGTATGCACCGGCCACATTGGCACTTTAACTGCAAATGCGAGCAAAAATGCAATGAATATCAGGATCTGCGGCTCTATCGGTAATGGCAATTTGTGGAAATCAAGTATGGAAAAACTACCATCCGAAACATAATAAAGATAAATAAACGCCACCAGCATTAATAGCGAACCAAGCAGCGTATAAAGGAAAAATTTGATTGCAGCATAGACCCGATTAGGTCCACCCCAAATACCAATAATCAAAAACATTGGGATTAAGGAAGCTTCCCAGAAGGCATAAAAAAGAATAGCGTCAAGTGATGCAAATACGCCATTGACTATACCCGACATAATCAGGAAAGCACCCATGTATTGCGAAACCCGTTCCCGGATCACTTCCCAACCCGCCATAACCACCAGTGGTGTCGTAAAGCAGTTTAGTAATATCAGGGGCATTGATATGCCATCAACACCCAAATGATAGAAAATATTGAAGCGCTCAACCCAGACATGCTTTTCGGCAAATTGCATGGTGCTCGCACTCGGGTCAAACTGTAAATACAATGGGATCGCTACCAGAAAACCTAGTACGGATCCGCTGATCGCGATTAATCGAGCTGCCTGCGCATTTCGATCACCGCCCGTTGCGAGCACCGCCAATCCAAAAAAGATTGGCAGCCAGATAATTAAACTTAATAGTGGGAAACCAAACAACATGTTTATTCCGTTATTATTAATCAGCGCGGATCCGCTAACATAAAAAGTTGACGGAAATGCGCTATGTCCATTGCTTATTTATTTGAATTGATACAACCACAGCGTTATTAAGATAAACACACCGACTATCATGGTAAACGCATAGTGGTAGATGTAGCCAGTCTGAAAACGGCGCACTAGCATCGCTGTCCATGCAACAACACGCGCGGTTCCATTGACAAAAAAACCATCGATTACTTTTATGTCACCAAATTTCCACAGTCCCTTACTGAGTGCTCGTGTCCCACCTGCAAAAAACCACGAATAAAACTCGTCTATGTAATATTTACGATCTAAGAGTGTATGGATCGGCAGCATCCATTTTTTAATTTTCCCAGGAATATCCGGTCGCAAAATATATAAAAACCAAGCGGTGAAGATACCTGCGAGTGAGAGCCAGAACGGTATGGTCGATAATGCGTGCATCATCATGCCGCCAATACCTGTGAAAGTTGCACCAAGCTGTTCTATCGCGTCATGCTGAGACGAGACATATATTGCATTCGAAAAATAATCGCCAAACACCATTGGACCAATAAACCACCCCGCCGCTATCGTCGGGATTGCCAATACGACCAGCGGGAGTGTCACAACCCACGGCGATTCATGTAAATGTTCCCTAGTATGCGTATCCATGCGTGGTTTACCGTGAAATGTCACAAACACCAGTCTGAAAGTATAGAGAGCCGTCACAAAAACGGTAGCCAGCACACAAAAATAAGCAAACTCTACACCGGGAATATTTGCAAAGCCCACTGCCTCAATAATCGCATCCTTAGAAAAGAAGCCAGAAAACCCAGGCACACCGGCGCTAGCTAGAGCGGCAATAAACATGGTCCAATAAGTAATGGGCATATACTTTTTCAAACCACCCATCTTTTGCATATTCTGCTCATGATGCATGGCAATAATCACTGAACCAGCCCCTAAAAACAACACCGCTTTAAAAAAGGCATGCGTCATTAAATGAAATATTGCAGCGGAATATGCAGAAGCACCCAGCGCAACTGTCATGTAACCCAGTTGAGACAAGGTCGAATACGCAACGACACGCTTAATATCATTCTGAACAACTGCTACCAGCGCCATAAACAATGTGGTTATACCACCGATGATTAATATCAGGGTCAGGGCCGTTTCAGAATGTTCAAACAGTGGAGACATACGCGCGACCATAAATATCCCAGCAGTAACCATGGTTGCTGCATGTATTAGCGCGGATATCGGTGTTGGACCTTCCATTGAATCAGGTAGCCATACATGTAGTGGGAATTGTGCCGATTTACCCATTGCACCTATAAATAGCAGTATGCAAATGACCGTAATAACCAGCCAGGAAGAACCAGTAACTAATTCCACCGATTCATTTGCCATTTGCGGGACGCTGGAAAAAACTGCTGCGTAATCCAGGGTACCGAAATACATTAGAATCAGCGCGATACCGAGCAAAAAACCAAAGTCCCCCACACGATTAACAAGAAATGCCTTCAGATTGGCATATATCGCTGTCGGTCGCGTATACCAAAAACCAATTAACAAATAAGACACCAGTCCCACAGCTTCCCAGCCAAAAAAGAGCTGAAGGAAATTGTTTGACATCACCAGCATCATCATCGAGAAGGTGAATAAGGAAATATAGCTAAAAAAGCGTTGATAGCCCGGATCATCATGCATATAACCAATGGTGTAAATATGCACCATCAAAGATACCAAGCTAACCACAACCATCATTGTGGCGGACAATTGATCTATCAGAAAACCGATTTCAAAACGGGTATCACCCGTAACGAGCCAAGTATAAACACTCCCATTAAATGTATTGCCATCTAATACATCAAAAAAAATTACAATAGAAGCAATCAGCGATACGAAAACCAGTGATATCGTTATTCGATGACTCCAAGTACGCCCGATAAAACGGCCGAATAACCCTGCAGTGATTGCCCCAATCAGTGGCGCCAGCGGTACAAGTAAATAAAGTGTCTGCATTACATTCTTAAAGTTATATGTCAGTTAATGCGCTGCTAACCCATAAAACCGATTAAAGGATCAGCCTTTGAGTTTATCCAGATCATCGACATTAATCGTCCGCAAATTGCGAAATAATACGACTAAAATAGCTAGACCAATAGCGGCCTCAGCCGCAGCAACTGTCAAGATAAAGAATACGAAAATCTGCCCGGCAATATCCTGCAGGTAATAGGAAAACGCGACAAAATTCATATTCACGGCTAATAGCATCAATTCAATTGCCATCAGCAAAATAATAACGTTCTTCCGATTAAGAAAGATTCCAACCACGCCTATTGCAAATAAAATTGCACCGAGCACCAGATAATGGGATAACGATACCAAGTTAACGGCCCCTTATTAAATACAGCTTCTAAAACAGTTATTCATACAAATCGTTAGTCTTTTTTTTCAGATGCCATTGGCACAATACGAATCCGGTCTTCGCGGTTCACTGCAACCTGTTTAGCAGGATTTGGCGATCGCTTGTCGGCACGATGTCTTAGGGTTAAAGCAATTGCGGCCACCATTGCGACCAAAAGAATCACCGCAGCCAGCTCAAAGGCATAGACGTATTCAGTATAAATTAGAAGACCAAGCGCCTTAGTGTTACTGTAGTCTGCAGCCTGTGCGGGAGGTCGTGGCATCTCATTCAGGCCAAATTCCCCACCCATTAACACCATTGCCATTTGTGTCACCAATATTAATGCCAGCAAAGCGCCAAACGGAAACCATTTCCAGAATCCTTCGCGCAAACGATCCAGATTAATATCCAGCATCATCACCACAAACAGAAATAACACCATGACGGCACCGACATAGACCAATACTAAAGTAATAGCGAGAAACTCCGCTTCTAACAACAACCATAAACCCGCGCAGGTAACGAAAGACAAAACCAACAGCAACGCAGAATAAACTGGGTTACGTGATGTAATCACACCCAGCGCTGATATAACCAGTACGGTGGCAAAAAAATAAAAAACCAGATCCTGAAAACTCATTTGTATTTTAGTTACTCAATTTATCGATATTTCGCATCTTCTTGTCTGTCTTTAGCGATCTGCTCTTCATACCTATCACCCACAGCAAGCAACATTTCTTTGGTATAGATCAAGTCACCCCTTTTTTCCCCGTGGTATTCCAGGATGCGCGTTTCTACAATCGAGTCCACCGGACATGATTCCTCACAGAATCCGCAGAAAATACACTTATACAAATCTATATCATATCGCGTAGTCCGGCGCGTACCATCTTCACGCTGTTCTGATTCGATGGTAATCGCCATTGCAGGGCACACCGCCTCGCACAGCTTGCACGCAATACAACGCTCCTCACCATTCGGATAGCGTCGTAGCGCATGAAGACCGCGAAAGCGTGGCGATTGAGGCGTTTTTTCTTCAGGAAAATGCACGGTAACTTTTGGCTTGAATAAATAACGCCCGGTCACCATCATGCCCTTGAGCAGCTCAAACAACAAGAAGGTACTAAAAAATTTTTTGATACGATTCATAACGTTTCCTCCACTCTTTAGAACCAAAGATTAAGCGGATACATATTCCGTATCGATAATGGCAACTGCATGATAGCACCCAGCAAGAAAATCCAAACCAGTGTTAACGGAATAAACACTTTCCAGCCCAGCCGCATAATCTGATCATAGCGGTAACGTGGGAAAGTTGCACGAAACCAAAGAAAAAAGAATAGCATGAAAGCTATTTTCAGCAGCAGCCAAATAAAACCTGGAATCATGTTAAAAGGCGCGACATCTATTGGTGGCAGCCAACCACCCAAAAACAACAGGCTTGTAAGTGTAGCCACCAGTATCATATTGGCATACTCTGCCAAAAAGAATACCGTGAACGCCATGCCAGAATAGTCAACATGGAAACCCGCAACAATTTCAGATTCTCCTTCAGCCACATCAAATGGAGCGCGATTTGTTTCTGCGACACCAGAAATGAAATAAACCAAAAACATGGGAAACAGCGGTATAAAATACCAATTCAGTAAACTACCGCCCTGTTGCCCATTAACGATATCCCCAAGATTCAAGCTGGCCGACATCATCAATACGCAAACCAGTGCAAAACCCATTGCTAATTCATACGATACTACTTGTGCTGCTGATCGCATCGCGCCAAGAAACGCATACTTAGAATTTGACGCCCAGCCAGCTATAATAACGCCATAAATACCCATTGAAGTCATGGCAAGTATATAAAGTAACCCGGCATTAATATCGGCCAACACTACATCTGGGGAAAAAGGCACAACAGCCCATGCAGCAAGCGCCGGTGCAATAGTCAGGATAGGTGCAAGGATAAAAAGAAATTTGTTAGCGCCACTTGGCACTACAATCTCTTTCATCATCGCCTTTACGGCATCAGCAATTGGCTGCCCCCAGCCCCGTAACCATGGAATGCCAAAGAACGTCACCCGATTCGGACCAACCCGAATCTGCATATAAGCGATTATTTTGCGTTCTGCAAAGGTGAGATAAGCCACCCCTAATAATAACGGCACCACAATCGCAACAATCAGTGTCAAGTCTTTTGTCAACACGAACAACATTGGTCCCCACTCGGTACCAAAGAACTGCTCAAATAGTTGTTGAATATACACCATTAATAAATTCCAATTCTCGCCATTACAATTTTTCTACTGTAATTTCACCATACAGTGCGCCTAATAAAACTGTATCGGGATGCGCGCATGCAACCCGCACGCAATCATCCGGAAGTTTTTCATCACAACTAACGCATAGTTGGGCTTCTCCATCATCTTGCTTAAGTGATACACGATCACCTGCTTTGATTCCCAGTCTCTCCATAAGCACCGGCGACATCCACGCTTGTGGCTGAGCAGCATCAGCAGTTTGTTGCAGGGATTCAGCATGACGAACTATTGGATCTGCCTGATAAATGGGTACTTCCCCTATACGCTGGAGCTTCCCAGCGCTTTTGGCAGGCATAGTGATAACATTGCTGTCTAAGTAATTATTTAAATGCTCGTTAATATCAAAACCTGCCGGAAAAATTTCATCACGAATCTGTTCCGGTGTTTCATAGTCAAAACCATCCAGCTGCATTAAATTGCCAAGTACACGCAACACCTTCCAGGCCGGACGCGTATCACCCAAAGGAGGAACAACGCCGTTAAAAGTCTGCACACGCCCTTCTGTATTAATAAATGTACCAGAAGTTTCTGTAAACGGCGCAATTGGAAGCACCACATCCGCGTAATCAACAGTATTTCCTCGATAAGAGCTCATAGACACAACAAACTCAGCCGATTTCAAAATATTGACTGCTTGCTGAGAGTGATGCGTATCATGCTCAGGTTCCATATTCATTAACAGAAAACCCTGACAGGGTGTCGTAGATGTATTTTCTTTTGAACCAAGCATTTGTGCCGCATTGAGGCCTGTCATTTTCTTCTGAGAAGATTTGCTGGACATACTCAAACCGCCGTGCCCGGGTACTGCACCTGCAACATAAGCACCGACGCTATTCGCCGCTTCACCCAACATTCCAAACCGCGCATTAATTATTTGCGCTATATGTTGAGCCAACAAGTGTATATCCGTGCAATCAGGATGATGCTGCGAAATATTTCCAAGAAAAATGGCAGCTGAACTATTTTCTACCAGGCTGGACGCAATCTCTCGTGCCGTGTCGGTTACATCGACTGAATTAATTATTTCACTGGTATGTTCAGGTATCGACAACTGTTTTAATTCAATTATTGCCTTAAGAATTTCAGCAAGTGCTGTCACGATCGCTGCAGGGGCGACAATGTATTCATTCGCTTTTTTCATCAGCAAGTCATCGCCAACTGGATTGACAAGATTAAGCTGCAAGCCTTTTTTTACTGCCTGACGTATACGTTGTGCAATCAGCGGATGATCTTTTCGCAATGTGCTACCAACAATTAAAACTGACTTTAATTGTGAAATGTCAGCAATACGCGTACCTAGCCAAGGAACGCCCTGCAACTGCTCGTCCATACGAAAATCCGCTTGACGCAAGCGATGATCAATATTGCCACTCCCCAATGATCTGGTCAGCTTCTGTAATAAATAAAGCTCTTCCAGTGTACTGTGCGGTGAAGCTAAAGCGCCTAAACTTTGCGCCCCGTATTGATCTTTGATAGCTGTCAAACCATCTATCGCAAATGCCAGTGCATCATGCCAATCACATTCCTGCCATTGACCTTCACGCTTGATCATTGGCTTGGTCAATCGATCTTCTGAATTAAGACCTTCATAAGAAAACCGGTCCTTGTCTGACAACCAGCATTCATTAACATCCTCATTATCTCTTGGCAGAACACGCATCACGCGATTCTGTTTAACTTGGACAATCAGATTAGATCCAAGTCCACAATGCGGGCTGATCGATTTTCTACGTGACAGTTCCCAGGTTCTTGCCGAATAGCGGAATGGCTTACTAACCAGTGCGCCAACTGGACATAGGTCGATCACGTTCCCCGACAGTTCTGAATCAACCGATTTTCCGACAAATGTTAATATCTCAGCATGCTCACCACGACCCGCCATTCCAAGTTCCATAATGCCTGCAATTTCCTGACCAAATCGAACGCAGCGTGTACAATGAATACACCGCGTCATATCGGTCGAAATCAAAGGCCCTAAATTCTTGTTAGTCACGACGCGTTTTGGCTCGGTATAACGCGACTGGCTTGCTCCATAGCCAACCGCCAGATCCTGCAATTGACATTCACCGCCTTGGTCACAAATAGGACAATCTAACGGGTGATTGATCAGCAAAAATTCCATGACGCCTTTTTGCGCAGTGACCGCCTGCTCACTATGCGTCAGCACTTTCATTCCTTCCATCACTGGCGTGGCGCAGGCAGGCAACGGCTTCGGCGCCTTTTCCACCTGGACCAGACACATACGGCAGTTGGCCGCGATAGACAGTTTCTTGTGGTAGCAAAAATGAGGAATGTAGATTCCCAATTGCTTGGCGCCATCCATGACTGTACCCCCTTTGGGCACAGAGACTTGCTTACCGTCGATTTGAATATTGATCATCGGCTAAAAATTCTTGGATTAACAAAAATAAGCTCAAAGCAGTGCATCTCTAATAGTCTTAAATATAACAAGACTAAACCGCACATTTTTTATGCTCGATATGGTAAATAAACTCATCCCGAAAATGTTGAATCATTGCGCGTACCGGCATCGCTGCTGCATCACCGAGCGCACAAATAGTACGCCCCTGGATATTGTCGGCAATATTATCAAGCAATTCGATATCTTCCGTTTTTCCTTTGCCATTTTCAATCCGATTAATTATACGATAGAGCCAGCCGGTCCCCTCACGGCAGGGGGTGCATTGTCCACAGGATTCTTCATAGTAAAAATAAGATAACCGCTCCAGCGCTTTCACCATGCAAGTCGTATCGTCCATAATTATTACCGCGCCTGAACCTAACATCGAACCTGCCTTGGCAATGGAGTCGTAATCCATGTCTGTTTGCATCATTACATCGCCCGGCAATACCGGCATGGACGATCCGCCAGGAATACATCCCTTCAATTTTCTACCACCGCGCATACCACCCGCCATTTCAAGCAATATCGGAAAAGGTGTACCCATTGGTATTTCATAGTTTCCTGGCTTACTTACATGACCCGATACAGAAAAAATCTTGGTTCCCCCATTATTTGGCTTACCGAGTTGAAGATACTGTTCGCCGCTATTACGAATAATCCAGGGTACCGACGCAAAGGTTTCGGTATTGTTAATTGTGGTTGGTTTTCCATACAGCCCGAAATTAGCCGGGAATGGCGGTTTGAAACGCGGCTGCCCTTTCTTTCCTTCGAGGGACTCAAGCAATGCCGTCTCCTCACCGCAAATATACGCACCGTATCCATGATGATTGTGCAATTGAAAGCTGAAATCGGAACCTAATATATTTTCACCCAAGTAACCTGCTGTCCGCGCTTCCTCTACAGCCTCTTCCATACGTTCGTAGGTATCCCATATTTCGCCATGAATGTAATTGTAGCCGGTCCTGATGCCCATCGCATAAGCAGCGATCATCATTCCTTCAATGAGAATATGCGGGTTAAAGCGCAT
This sequence comes from Nitrosomonas sp., assembly GCA_021604405.1. Classification (GTDB taxonomy): domain Bacteria; phylum Pseudomonadota; class Gammaproteobacteria; order Burkholderiales; family Nitrosomonadaceae; genus Nitrosomonas. Next base: position 35,200 of record BQJA01000018.1, read on the forward strand.
GATGTCACGGTCTTTGAAAGTACCTGGCTCCCCCTCGTCTGAATTACAAACCAAATATTTTTCGCCCTCGTATTCTTTTGGCATGAAACTCCATTTCAGCCCTGTCGGAAAGCCAGCACCGCCACGCCCACGCAATGCTGACGTTTTTACTTCCTCAATGATTTCTTCAGGCGGTATTTTATTTGCCAAGATCTTCCTTATCGCCGCATAACCTTCACGCTGCTCATAATTTTTTAGCTGCCAGTTTTCAGGGTCAGATGGGTCAACTCCATTCAGAATAGTTAAAGGAAACTGGGTCATTTGTTCAGCTCCTCCAGTAGTTGATCAATTGCATCATTCGTCATAAAGCTGCACATTCGCTTATTGTTGACTAAAAATACCGGCGCATCGCCACAAGATCCCATGCATTCACCTTCCTTCAAGGTAAACTGTCCGTCATTGGTTGTTTGATTAAAATCAACCCCCAATTTCTGCTTCAAATAACCTGCCGCATCGTTTCCACCGGACAAAGCGCATGGCAAATTGGTGCAAACTGTAATTTTATATTTTCCCAACGGCTCAAGATTATACATATTATAAAATGTCGCCACTTCATAAACAGCAACCGGAGCCATCTCCAAATACTTTGCTACAAAATCCATGACCTCATTGGATAACCAGCCTTTTTCATCTTGTGCTATGGCAAGTGCAGACATGACAGCTGACTGCTTCTGATCGATCGGATATTTCGCTATTTCCCGGTCAATTTTTGTTAGGGATTCTGGACTTAACATCACATTATTTATCTATCTATCTCACCAAAAACAATATCTTGCGTACCTATAACAGCAACCAGGTCGGCGATCATATGACCGCGCGTCATTTCATCCAAACCGGCCAAATGAGCAAAGCCCGGCGCACGTATTTTTAAGCGATAGGGCTTGTTTGCACCATCTGAAACCAAATAGATACCGAATTCACCCTTGGGGTGTTCAATTGCGACATAGGCTTCACCAGGCGGAACATGAAAACCTTCAGTAAACAACTTGAAATGGTGAATCATTTCTTCCATGTTTTGTTTCATACCAACCCGTGAGGGTGGCGCAATCTTATGATTATCGGTAATGACAGGCCCTGGATTGTCCCGCAGCCAAGCAATGCATTGTTTGATAATTCGATTGGATTGACGAAACTCTTCCATTCGAACCAGATAACGATCATAACAGTCGCCATTTACGCCCACAGGAATATCGAAATCCATTTGATCATAAACTTCGTAGGGCTGCTTCTTACGTAAATCCCATTCAACACCGGAGCCGCGCAGCATTGGCCCTGTAAAACCAAGCGCCTTGGCGCGTTCGGGCGTAACAATCCCTATATCGACCAAACGTTGTTTCCATATACGATTGTCTGTCAATAACGTTTCATACTCATCCACATATACCGGGAAACGATTTGTGAAATCTTCAATAAAATCTAACAAAGACCCTTCCCGGTTCTGATTCCGCAGTCGTGTTTGCTTATCGTTATGAATTTTGGATGGTTGATATTGCGGCATTCTATCCGGAAGATCGCGGTATACGCCGCCAGGCCGATAATAGGCTGCATGCAACCTTGCACCAGATACTGCCTCGTAACAATCCATCAAATCCTCTCGCTCACGGAAAGCATACAGAAAGACGGTCATTGCCCCCACATCAAGTGCATGTGCGCCAAGCCATAACAAATGATTCAGGATACGCGTAATTTCATCAAACATAACACGTATGTATTGGGCGCGCAGCGGAACCTCAAGTTGAAGCAACTTCTCGATCGCCATGACATAAGCGTGCTCATTTGCCATCATAGACACGTAGTCCAAGCGATCCATATAAGGAACTGACTGAATGAAAGTCTTATTTTCAGCTAACTTCTCTGTTGCACGATGCAGCAATCCAATATGCGGATCGGCACGACGTATAACCTCCCCATCCAGCTCTAATACCAAACGCAACACCCCATGAGCAGCCGGGTGCTGAGGTCCAAAGTTCATCGTGTAATTTTTAATTTCGGCCATATTACTTCACAGCGTTATTTTGAATAATCGAACGTCATATTTATATTTTGGAGCAATAACCTCATTCTGCACCGCCGTAATGTTCCTCTCGTATGATACGAGGCGTAATTTCACGCGGTTCGATACTGACAGGTTGATATATTACTCGCTTCTGATCAGGGTCGTAGCGCATCTCCAGATGTCCTGAAATAGGAAAATCTTTTCGGAATGGATTACCGATAAAGCCGTAATCCGTGAGTATGCGTCGCAAGTCAGGATGACCGGAAAAAACAATTCCAAACAAATCAAACGCTTCTCTTTCAAACCAATTTACTGACGGCCAAATATCGATTACCGAATCAATGACTGGAAATTCATCATTATCTGCAAATGCTTTAACGCGCAATCTACAGTTATGTTTAACCGACAAAAGGTGATACACGGCAGCAAAGCGTTTATTGTCCAGACTGTCCTTGAAGCTTGCCTCATCATCACCATACGTTAAGTAATCCACTCCACATAAATCGATTAGCAATTCAAAGCTGAGTTTGGGGTGATCACGCAAGACCTGAGATACTCCTAAAATATCTTCGGGGCGCACAATGATGGTTATTTCACCGTATTGCTCGTTTAAACTAACGACTTTATCGGACAATATGCTTTGTAATGACGATGTGAGTTCTTGTTGTGTAATGGACATACGACGCTCAGCGGGCAATTGTATTCGTGCGATTAATTTTATTTTGTAATTGTATAATTCCGTAAAGCAGAGCTTCCGCTGTTGGCGGACAGCCTGGCACGTAAATATCTACCGGCACAATGCGATCACAACCGCGCACAACTGAATAAGAATAGTGATAGTAACCGCCGCCATTTGCACAGGAACCCATTGAAATAACCCAACGTGGCTCAGCCATTTGATCATAAACTTTGCGCAATGCCGGAGCCATTTTATTACAAAGCGTACCAGCCACAATCATAACATCCGATTGACGCGGACTAGGGCGAAAAACAATCCCAAAACGGTCCAGATCATAACGCGACGCACCCGTCTGCATCATCTCAACTGCACAACAAGCCAGCCCAAAGGTCATTGGCCACATTGAACCTGTACGTCCCCAGTTAATAACTGAGTCAAGGCTGGTTGTAATAAATCCTTTTTCCAGTGTACCTTCAATACTCATCGTTCTAATCCCACTCTAATGCACCTTTCATCCATTCATAGATGAAGCCTACGATCAAGATACCAAGAAATACCATCATGGCGAGAAAACCAAACAAACCAATTTCATCCAAAACAATCGCCCATGGAAACAAGAACGCTATCTCCAAATCAAATAAAATAAACAAAATCGCCACAAGATAATAGCGCACATCAAATTTCATTCGTGCATCTTCAAATGCTTCAAAACCACATTCATACGGTGACAGCTTTTCGCTCTCCGGATTGTTTGGCGCCATCAACCAGCCAATCAACATTGGGACCACGCCGACAGCGAGCCCAACAATCAGAAACAATAGAATCGAAAAATAATTCTCAAGCATTTTGAAAATACCATGTGTTTAATAGGAAAACAGCCAATTGTTTATTTTCTGATCAACGAATACATTTCAATTTTTGATTCTACCATGATCATAAAAATACTCACGATCATTCATGTGGTGCCGACGGCGAGACTCGAACTCGCACAGCTCTCGCCACCGCCCCCTCAAGACGGCGTGTCTACCAATTCCACCACGTCGGCGACAAAATTCTTAAGAAATAATGTCGAAATGATATCAATCAATCCAATCTATTACGACTACTCAGGAATCAGATTTGCATTTGACGAATCATCGGATTCAGGAATCTCAAAAACTGGCGGCTCAGTCAGTTCAGATTCATCTTCTGTTGTTAGAGCGGGCGATGAAGGCACCTCACTGGACTCTATTACCTCACCCATGCGACTCATCACGCCTGCATCTTCTGTCCTATTGGTCGAAATGTAAGTCAGTCCCAGACTCGTACAAAAAAATACGGTCGCAATGAGCGCTGTACTCCTGCTCATAAAATTGGCCGAACCACTTGCGCCAAATACACTGCCCGCCGAACCACTTCCAAATGCAGCACCCATATCGGCGCCTTTTCCTTGCTGCAATAATACCAACACGACCATCACAACGGCCGCTATCACATGTATTGACCAAACAATGTTTTCCAAACCCACTACTCCAAAAATTTAATCCTGCCCTGCCCGGCAGATGGCAACAAAATCTTCTGCAATTAAAGAAGCACCGCCTATCAATCCGCCATCAATATCAGGCATAGCAAAAAGTTCAGCGGCATTATTAGCTTTGACACTCCCGCCATACAATATGGTTAGATCTGCCGCCACTCCCTCATCATGTCTGGCTATACTGCCACGAATCAATGCATGCACTTCCTGTGCCTGCTGAGGTGATGCCGTTTTACCAGTACCAATCGCCCAAACAGGTTCGTAGGCAATTACTGCTTTACTTAGCGATGCAACACCAGCCTGATCAATCACCGCATCTAACTGTTCAGCAATCACTTTCTCCATCGCACCGGTTTCACGTTGCTGTAATGTCTCGCCCACACACAAAATTGGCATCAGTCCTGAATTTTGCGATGCTGTAAATTTTAAAGACACTGTATGGCTGTCTTCTCCAAACAAAGATCTGCGTTCCGAGTGTCCTACAATAACATATTGACAATCAAAATCCTTCAACATTTCCGCCGATACTTCACCGGTGTAGGCACCTTTGCTGAATTGATTAACGTTTTGCGCGCCCCAGGCTATTTGCGTATTTTCCAGCATCGATTGTACTGACGATAAATAAGGATAGGGCACACAAACCACACAACTACCCTTACGCATTCCAGCAGTACCCGTGATCACAGCATCCAACAGTTCTTTATTCTGAACCAAGCTACCGTGCATCTTCCAGTTACCTGCAACCAGCTTTTTGCGCATTCGTTATCCTATCTTAACTTTAAAAAAGGGGCGATGCTACCTGTGATTATCATTCTAGTCAATCTCAAGCATTTTGCCTGCACAAATTTTCTCAACCTCTGCGATTATTTACAGCTAACCTACCAGCAGCACAAGGAACACATTTTCACACCGAGCTCTGGGAAATACCCAAAACACAAAAACCGCACAAAAGCGAACGCATCAAATCTCATTATCGATCCACTTGCTTGGTAGTCAGGCACTTTGTGCAAGATCCCGATCGTGCTCCTTACTTTATTGACCGATCTCTTCGCAAACTATCACTCGTCATTCATTTGTTCTGTTATTGCGATAATACCCGGATATTATTATAATACCTGCAAAAAAATGAATACTATCGCACATGCCCCTTTTGAAGTGTCATATACCTAATCAGGGTATTACTTCAATTGCAGTTGCTAGACTTCCTATGATCTATTATTCATAGGAATTAATTTCAAAATTGACAACGAATAAAGCTAAGTGCTAAAAAGTAGTTTACTGATGGTGTAAATGTATGTAAATTTTGTAGTGTTCCTAGAAGGAATCTATGCATCACAGATTATTAGATATATTTTTGTAAAAACTTTTCCGGTTATTCAAAAATAATTTAAAAAAATTCAACCAAACCAAGGGGTATTAAAATGAAAAGAGTAGTATTAGCTGCTTTAACATCAGCATTTATATTTGGATCAGCGGCCACTATGGCGAGCGGAAATCTCGAATCCTCACTTACACCGATAAGTGCCGAAAACATTTCGAACTGGATGTCATGTCAGGACAAGAAACCGGGCGATACCGTTAAGAGCGCTACACGGGTAGAGAACGGCAAAATAGTCAGAGTAAAATGTGCTGACGTGAATAAAATTGTTGAAGAAGCACAGGCTACAAGCAAATAATTTTTAACTTGAATTAAGAGCTGACAATTCTTATAAAGAAATTAAGCTCTTAATTCATTACCCTGCCAGCGAGATGATTTTATAATTTGACGGCTGGTAATAATAACAAAATACACACCGGCACAGAATAATAGCGGAATGTTGCGGTCGTGACTTAACCGAATCGGCCAGTAATATAATCTTCCGTCTGTTTATTATTGGGTTTGATAAAAATTGTATCGGTCTCATTAAATTCTATTAGCTCACCCAGATACATGTAAGCCGTATAGTCAGAAACGCGTGCAGCCTGCTGCATATTATGCGTTACGATAAGTATGGTAACCTTGCTTTTTAAATCGGCAATCAACTCTTCAATACTCGCCGTAGCAATCGGATCAAGCGCTGAGGTTGGTTCATCAAAAAGCAATATCTCAGGATCGGTTGCCAAAGCACGAGCGATACACAAGCGCTGCTGTTGGCCACCGGAAAGATTAAAGGCAAGCTTATGCAAGCGGTCTTTGACTTCGTCCCAAAGTGCAGCATTGCTTAATGCAGTTTCAACTTTTTCATCGAGTATTGCACGTTGTTTTACGCCCCTAACGCGCAATCCATAGGCCACATTTTCATAAATCGACTTCGGAAAAGGGTTAGGTTTTTGAAAAACCATACTAATTCGCATACGCACTTCAATTGGATCGACATTCTCGGACAGAATGTTGACATCATCCGGATGCAATATTATGTCGCCTTCATATTGATTCCCTGGATAGAGATCATGCATGCGATTGAAGCATCGAAGAAAGGTAGATTTCCCGCAGCCAGAAGGACCAATTAGCGCGGTAATCTGCTTGTCATGAAGAACCATATCAATATTATTGAGCGCATGAAATTCTCCATAATAGAAACTTAACCCTTTAACTTCGGACTTATATTGGATTGTTTCAGCATTTGGTATTAATTGATTTTGCATGATTCTTTTCTACCATTTAATGTTTTTTCTCATACGATAACGTAAATAAATTGCTAATCCATTCATTGTAAGCGTCATTACCACCAGAATAAGACCAGCCGCCGCCGCGTTGAACTGAAACTCTTCTTCAGGTCGGGACACCCAATTGAACATTTGTATTGGCATAACAGTAAATGGCGCTTCCAACCATTCAAAAGATATAAACGGAAACTCGCTTTTCACTGGAGAAGGCGGGAGGAATGCAATGAAGGTTAACGCACCGATCGTAATAATCGGCGCTGTTTCACCAATTGCACGTGCCAGGCCAATAATTACACCTGTCAGAATACCAGCTGATGAATAAGGCAAGATGTGATCAGACACTGTCTGCCATTTTGTTGCGCCCAGCGCATACGCACCTTCGCGAATAGTTACTGGAATAGACCGAATTGCCTCACGTGTTGCGACAATCACAATTGGCAGGATTAATAATGCCAGCGCCAAACCTGCTGCTAATATACTTTGTCCAAAACCGAGCTGATAAACAAACAAGCCAAGTGCCAGCAATCCATAGATGATGGAGGGTACGCCCGCCAGATTGGTTACATTGATTTCTATTATCTCCGTAAAAATATTTTTTGCCGCATATTCTTCCAGATAAATCCCAGCACCAATACCCAACGGTACAGCAGAAAATGCCGTCACCAGCATCACCAAAGTCGTACCGACCCATGCAGATAAAATGCCAGCGGACTCAGGATGCCGGGAAGGAAAAGATATAAAAAAATCCCATGTCAATCGGGGCATGCCATCTATTACCATTTGCGCGAATAGAGCAACGAACGTCAACACAGCGATCATTAACGCGAAAATTCCAGTAACCAGAAATATCAGATCCCAGCGCTTATGGCGGGCAATCATTCTGCGGATTTCTTTGATATTTTTTTCGGTTTTCATTTGGCGAATTAATTGTATGAAATCGCGTCGATCTTTGACCCGCGTTTGCGGGTAGGCCGATAAAATTTATGAATATATTAGATGCTTAATAAATTTCACGATAATATTTGCGTAATAAATGTCCAATAATATTAAAAACAAGCGTCAGTAACAACAGTGTTAATCCGGCTGCAAATATGGTTTGATAACCAACACTGCCATGCGGCAAATCTCCCAGACTTACTTGCACAATATAAGCAGTAATTGTTGCGGCGGGTTCCATCGGATTCCAGGTGAAATTCGGCTGCATACCGGCCGCAATTGCCACCACCATGGTTTCCCCAACCGCGCGAGAGATACCCAATATATACGCCGCAGCAATCCCGGAAAAGGCTGCTGGCATAACAACCCGGACAGCAGTCTGTAAACGCGTCGCGCCCATCGCGTAGGATCCTTCTCGTAAATTCATGGGAACAGCACGCATCGCGTCTTCTGTCAATGAGCTAACGTAGGGAATAATCATTATTCCCATCACCAACCCTGCAGAAAGCAGATTGAAGCCGGGTAATTCGGGAAAGATTATCTGTAATATTGGTGTAACGAACAAGAGCGCAAAGTAACCATAAACGATGGTCGGGACACCACCCAGCAACTCTAAAAAAGGCTTTGCAACTTCACGTACTGAGAAAGGCGCAAATTCTGATAAATAAATGGCAATAATGGTGCCTAATGGTATTGCGACCAATAAGGCCACCATCGAGCTTACCAATGTACCCGAAAGCAGCGGAAGTATCCCATACTTCGCATCATCAAACAGCGGCGTCCATTGCGTACCGGTCAAAAATTCCCAGATAGAAACATGTTGAAAAAATATCAAGGATTCTTTTACCAGCATTACAACTATCGCAATCGTAATACCCACAGAAAAAAGCGCAGCCAGAAACAGAAGTAACTCAATGAATCGCTCACGTAAATGACGCGTAAAACTGTACCCCAGCTTTCCAGGGTGCTTTAATTTAGTACGCGAACCAACAGCCACTAAAATACACCTTCAAGAACGACATTGAATTTCATTAGACTTAACGATTAAGGAATAGTGATAGAACTTTAACTGCATAGTACTACACGTTTGTTACATAATTGTTACAACAAACCAGCTTTACCAAAAGGCCCTGATACTCTTAGTATTTAAGGAACAATACTGTTTTATATATTTTTATTAATCGAGAACAGGTTAATTCTATCGGATATTTGCCTGCCGGGTATAATCCATATAACACCCGGACAGGCACATGGTCAGACTAAACCGTAACCGACTTTCAGCAACGGCTTTTACAGCAGAAACGCCGACGCTTAATAGTCATCATCATCGTCGTCCCAATCGTCATCATCGTCATCCCAATCGTCGTCGTCTTCCTTTAATACCATCTCGCCTGCAGCAAGACTGGCATCCAGATCAGTCATTTCGACTTCGTCATGAACCAGGTTCTGATGACAATCTATACACGTCGCACCTTCTGTTTCCATCTTCTTGTGCGCCGCCTGGGCATCCTCACCCGGT
>BQJA01000019.1 GCA_021604405.1 Nitrosomonas sp.
GCTGCTTTTTGGTTAGTATTACGCTGAACAGTTATAAAAAGTCAATCTTCGCGCCGCAATTGTGGAAACAGAATAACATCACGAATACTGGGACAATCAGCAAACAGCATAACCAGGCGATCGATGCCAATACCCTCACCCGCGGTTGGCGGCAGGCCATATTCCAACGCACGGATATAATCCGCGTCAAAATGCATGGCTTCAGCGTCACCGGCCTCTTTGGCTTTAGTCTGTTCATGAAAGCGCGCCGCTTGATCTTCAGGGTCGTTCAACTCAGAAAAACCATTGGCAATTTCGCGGCCTGCAATATATAGTTCAAATCGGTCGGTTATGTCAGGGTTATTTTCATTGCGGCGTGCAAGCGGCGAAACTTCTGCGGGATAATCAATGATAAAAGTTGGTTCGAAAAGTAGATGCTCAGTCGTTTCGTCAAATAATGAAAGCTGCAGTCCGCCGATCCCATCATTCGGGTTGTATGAAATACCCATTGCTTGTAACTTATTGATGAGTGCAGTGCGATCATTTAACAGCGTATCAGTGTATTCGGGATGAAATTTCTGGATAGCCTGAGTAATGGTGAGTCGTTGGAAAGGTTGCGCGAGATCAATTTTCCGTTTCTGATAGGTCATGCTGGTTGTGCCGAGTACATTTACAGCCAGGCTGCGCAGCATTTCTTCAGTGAAATCCATTAGATAAACATAGTCCTGATAGGCTTCGTAGAATTCCAGCATGGTAAATTCAGGATTATGCCGGGTGGAAATGCCTTCGTTTCTGAAATTGCGGTTAATTTCAAAAACCTTTTCCATGCCACCAACAACCAAACGTTTCAGATAAAGTTCAGGGGCGATGCGCAAATATAATGCCATATCCAGCGCGTTGTGGTGGGTTGTGAAGGGCCGGGCAGTCGCACCACCCGGAATCGGGTGCATCATGGGGGTTTCCACTTCCAGATAATCACGCGTGACAAAAAAGTCACGCATTGCCTGAATAATTTTCGAACGAATGGTAAAAACCTTACGGGTTTCTTCGTTGGTGATCAGATCAAGGTAGCGTTGGCGATATTTTTGTTCCTGATCTGTCAGCCCGTGAAATTTTTCTGGTAAAGGGCGGATAGATTTTGTCAGTAATTGTATATGGGTAACACGTATCGAAAGTTCGCCGGTTTTAGTTTTAAAAAGCCTGCCTCGTGCGCCAAGAATATCACCCAGATCATACTGTTTGAATGCATCATGCGCCGCCTGGCCGGTATGATCTTTTGAAATATACAACTGAACCCGGCCACTCATATCTTGAATAGTGGCAAAGCTAGCCTTGCCCATGACCCGTTTCAACACCATCCGTCCAGCCACTTTTACCTCGGTCTGACTGTCTTCCAGCGCTTCTTTGGACTGTTCGTCATATTGTTTGTGCAGTTCTGAAGCAAGGCTGTCCCGGCGGAAGGTGTTGGGAAAAGCGACGCCTGTATTGCGCAGTTCGGCAAGTTTGGCACGCCGCTCTGCAATAATTTGATTTTCGTCCTGCATAATGGCAGGTTGATTGTCCTGTTTCATGGCAAGGTATGTTGAAAAAACTGGAATTTTGACAATTTTGCTATGCTGTAGCGGGTCAAAGTTAGTGTTGGGTTATTTTAGTCTTACTGGTTGGGCAGGGATTGTAGCACAGGCGCACACCAATAATGATCCAGTCAGTCATTATTGGTTAAAATAGCAGGATATTTCGGAAGTTCAGCAGGCATAGATGACTTATATATTAACCAGCTAATCGATACTTGTATCAACCAACATATTTTTTTAATTAATGCCGGTCGCTGAATAAAATCGCTTATTAGATAGCGCTGATTAAGAACGACTCATTATGGTATATATCATTACATAGCTACTGATATTTCGTATAAACATGTAAACTAATGCACGACTATCTTTAAATCCTTACTTGTAATGTATAAATGTTTAGGATATAGCCCGGATCAGATAAAATGAATATAAATTTGTACGATTAATATCAATATATTATTGAAAACTTTCTTACTAATTTATTCGGTACAGGCTGTAGCTGGAGAGTTTACGCCTGCGGTGTGTGGAAATGTAAACAATTACAGGGAACAATTTATGAATTTTAATAATGTATTAGTCACGACTGATTTTTCGGATGTTTCGTTAGCTGCATTAACCTATGTTGCTGAAATGAAGGATTGCCAAATCACATTATTAAGTGTGTTACAGAGTGGGGATGTGCCACCCGGATTGTTACAACAAATGCCTGATCCTGATGCCGTTAAAAAGTATCGCGAAGATATTTTGAAGCAAGCTGAGATTAAGCTTGATTCAATTGCCAAGGAATACTTTATAGATATGAATGCCCGCACCAAAATTCTTCTTGGCGATGAAGATCCTGCAGTGGAAATATGTAAATATGCAGATAACAATAATATGGATACGATTGTAATTTCAGGACAAGGTAGAGGTTCACTAGGCAATTTGTTTATTGGCAGTACCGTGCAAAAAATACTCAGAATGACAAAATTGCCAGTGATAGTCATACCCAAAGAACAGCAATCCTGAGCAGTTGTAAATCATAAAATCCCAGACAATCAAGTTGAGCGATTTTGTTATAACGATGGATTGGTGAGGCTTGTATAGATCAGACCTTTCTGGTTGTGGCTGAGTTTAAAATAATGCCGTCATTACAATTTTTCCATTATTAAGGAGTAAGAATGCTTACATTGAATGCAAAAATAGCACAAGCAGAAACGGTTTCTGCGCAACTTGTTTTACCTTACGAGTTACGTGAAAATAGTCGCTTGCGTACCGCTCTTGCATCTGGAGAAGAAGTTGCCATTTTCATGGATCGCGGTACTGTTTTGCGTAACAATGACTTGCTCCAGAGCGATGATGGCAGAGTCGTACAGATCATAGCGGAAGAAGAGCCGACATATCGAATTACCTGTGACTCAACGCTGCAGCTATTGCGATGCGCTTTTCATCTTGGTAACCGGCATACCCAAACTCAGGTTGGAGACGGCTTTTTACGTATTGTTCAAGACAGCGTGCTGAAAGAAATGTTAGCCGGACTGGGTGCGACGGTAGTCGAAGAAAATGCACAATTCGAACCTGAATCGGGCGCGTATGGCGGCGGACATCATCATCATGGAGAAAATGAGCATAGTCATTCTCATGGTCCGCTTGCACCGATTCCTGCGCGGCAGAAGATTCATCGTGGGATGGATGTGAATGAATAACAAGTAATGAGCTGGAGCGTCGCGGTGATTACCTGCTTAAAACGTTATCCATTTCTTTCGACGCGCGGACCGTATCGCAATAAATAGTATATAGCCACATTTTGTGGCGCTTTGCCGGCTGAACTGGCAATAATAGGCCGTGTGAAAGTATGCGCATAAAGAGTAGATTGTTTGGCTGTGTTGACGATAACGAATGCAGCAGTCAAGCAATGGTGTCCAGTTAAATGGTGAAAACTGCCCATTGAGAAAGTGAACTTTTTTTAACAATTCAATATAAAGACGCGTCAACAAAACCAATAATTGGTTAACTATCAGGTTCTTGTGTGCGATGTATTGTTAATATACAAAATGTTAAATGGCGATGTTAATACCCTCTACATGCTACGCAGCATGAGTGCTGCTTAGTGTTGATTGAAACAGCAGGTTGCTATTTTCAGCCCAGCATAAACAGCTTTATACTCTTCCAAGTAAAGGACAATTATGAAAGGATCGCGTTCAATAGTGACCAATCTTCTGATATTGTTGGTAATATTGTTATTTCCAATGGATAGCTTTGCCGTTGATTCACGGCAAAATATTAATATTGTTACGACAGTTGCGCCCATTACAAATATTGTTCAGAATATAGTCGGCAGCGATGTAAATGTGACAGGGATTGTTCCGAATAGCATTGATTCGCATACGTTTGAGCCGGTTCCAACGGATGCAAAATTGTTGGCTAATGCGGATATTATTATTGTAAACGGTCTGGATCTTGAAATTCCGACATTGAAACTGGCCGAAAAAGTCAAAATGCCGGACACCCCCATTGTGCAGCTGGGCAACAGCACATTGCAAGAAGAGGATTGGCAATATGATTTCAGCTTTCCACGTGAACTTGGGCATCCCAATCCGCATTTGTGGACGAACATTGCACTCGTAATACGCTATGCGGAGATTATACGGGACAGTCTGGTAACGCTGAATCCGCGGCATAAGGATACCTACACTAAAAATACGGTTGCCTATGTGGAAAAATTACAGCAACTGGATATCGCTATTTTTAGTTGTGTAGAATCGATCCCGGAAAATAATCGTAAGTTGATTACTTATCATGATTCATTCGCATATTTTGCGCCGCGTTATGGCATGGAAGTGGTTGCGGCCGTTCAGCCTTCTAACTTTTCTGAACCTGGACCGCAGGAAGTCATTCGCGTTATTGAGCAGATAAAAAAAGAAGCAATTCCTGCCATTTTTGGTTCTGAAGTTTTTCCCAGCAAGGTCATGGAACAGATTGCAAGGGAAGCCGGTGCTCAATTTATTGATCAGCTTTCGGATGATGAATTGCCACCTGCGCCAAATAATTCATTTATAGGAATGATGGCCAAGAATATGCGGATTATGACCGGTGCACTCGGTGGCAATCCAGATTGCGTGGCGGGCATAGATACCAGTAACTTCTTCCCTTGAAGCGCAACATGAACCCCGCAGTTTGTTTAAATAACGTGACTGCAGGTTATGACTGCAACATCGTTTTTACACAATTATCGCTGGAAATAGATACAGGTCAATTTGCTGGAATTGTTGGTCCGACTGGCTGCGGCAAAACGACGCTGCTGAAAACCATTTTAGGCGTTCACCCCATCCTTTCCGGGCAGGTATTATTAAATGGCGAATTAATCAAGCATAGCGGTCAAGCAAAAAAGATCGGATATGTGCCACAATTAGGGAGCGTGGATTGGAGCTTTCCGGTGACGGTAGAAGAAGTCATCATGATGGGCTTGTATACGAATAAGCATCTCTGGCCCTGGCCGAGCAAAGAAGAACGCGAACGCGTCCGCGATCTGGCGAATAAACTTGGTATTTACAACTGCCTGCATCAACATATTATTCATACCTCGGGCGGCCAACGGCAACGGGCATTTCTTGCACGTGCACTGGTTAATAATCCGCAACTCCTCGTGTTAGATGAACCGACTACCGGCGTCGACATAAAAACCCAACATGCGGTTTTGCACTTGCTGGGTGATATCAATAGCGAGGGAATAACGATTTTGCTCACAACGCATGACCTCAATGCAGTCGCCTCTCATTTACCGTGGGTAATTTGTTTTAATAACGGCGTTGTTGCTGAAGGCCGGCCACGCGATATTTTTACCAATGAAATTCTTACTAAAACCTACGGTGGTGATATCGTCATCGTTAAACACGGCGATTATTTTTTGATCGCCAACAGCACGCCTTTATATCTTTCCCGAGAAGCCCCGTAACGTAATGGAATTTTTTTTAGCGCCACTGGAATACATGTTTTTCAGACATGGTTTGCTGGCGGCTTTAATGGTGGGTGCTTTATTCGGGTTAATTGGGGTGTACGTTGTATTGCGAGGTATGAGCTACGTGGGGCATGGCTTATCTCATGCGGCATTTGGTGGCGCTGCTGTCGGATTCGTGTTTAATTTTAATTTTTATGCTGGCGCTGGCGCGATGGGACTTCTTGCCGCATTGTTAATCAATCGAATTACACAAAGCGGAAAAATCAAGCTGGATGCTGCCATCGGAATTGTCACAACCGCTATATTTGCATTGGGCGTGGCGATAATTAGCCGCGTGCGCTCGTTTAACCAAAGCCTAGAGGCGGCATTATTTGGTAATATCCTCGGCATTACTGATCATGATTTAATAATTATTGGAATTGTTACTTCCGCCACCATGATTATTATGTTTTTTTTGTATCGGCCATTACTTTTTTCCACTTTTGATAATGAAGCGGCAAAGATCTTTGGGATAAAAATCAGGCGGGTGCAATTATTATTCACTTTGCTCCTGACATTAGCCATTATCGCTTCAATGAATATAGTCGGTGTCACAATGATTGCCGCCACACTGATCATGCCGGCCATGACAGCGCGTATGCTAACGGATAGCTTCGGTTATATACAGATCTATTCGATCATAATCGGTGCGATAACCGGCGTGGGAGGTATGTATTTGAGCTATTTTACGGATACGGCCTCGGGTGCGACCATAGTATTATTTGGCGCACTATTATTCTGTCTGTCAACGATTGTCAAACATATTCGGGAAAGGCGCATTTTGCATGCAAATCTTCATCGTCATGGCAATCTGATTCATTCTCATCCACATGATAGCGACCATGGAATCCAACATGATGCGGACAACAAATAATATTGTGCCAAGAAAGGAAAAAAGTCATCCATGAAGATCGCGCGCGATTTTTTACGCGTAATTAAGTCCAGATGGATTGTAAACGTGTTTGCAACATCGAATCGTAAATATGATTGCGTATTATTATAAAAGTAATTAATATTTTACTGGAAAAGTGTATCGGTAGATTAGAAATGCGGTCTAATGTCAGGAATTTAAATCTGTTTTTCGTAAATGTAATCGCTTTCGAGTCAGTATAGGAGCGATTTAGGGAACTGCAACTGTGTTTGGTTCGTTTTACTTGGCTGAATCTATCTAGAGGATGAATTGTAATAATGAAAAAAAAAAGGGAGCAAGGAATTTCAGGCGCATTAGTTTGTGATGCAATGACATCTAAAAACAGTTTAGCGCATTTTTTTTGGGATTTTAAGACGACAATAAATTTTGGCGTGACTGTCTTGGCTTTCGGATTGTTAATCGGGGGTGGGATTCATGTTGCGCAAGCCGACGATTTATTTGAAGCTGAGCCTGGCCATGACGAAACAGGTGGTGTCGGACATAAAGAAGGGATGGACTGGCACCGTGGCAATGACTTTAATGCCAACCATGCGAAAATGGGGGATGCTAAGGTCGGTTTTGACAGGTATAAGTTCCGTATGGAACTTGACGAGAATCGCTGGCTGTCACTTGGTGCGGGTTATCGTGGATCAGGCGTGTGGATTGAAAATCAAGGCGGTGGTAATTACACGAGTGAGTATAGCAATGATAATGCACGTCTTTACCTTAATGGGCAGATCCATAAATATTTTAAGTTTGAGGTCAATACGGAGTGCTTTTATTGCAATAATACAAGCAAGGGCGACAACCCTAAGCTGTTATACAGTATTCTCGATGCAGTGGGGAAGTTCGAATATAATCATCATATTAATGTCTGGGCCGGCCGCATGCTGGTACCCACGGAACGTGGTGAATTAAGCGGTCCTTTCTTTCAGGCGACACACGATCCGTTCAAGACGCCTTTCTTTCCACAAGACTTTAGTACCAAATTTGGCGATGGCGGGGCGGGACGTTATGGCCGTGATGATGGTGGAACATTTTGGGGAAGTGTCGAGCCCGGCTTTATGCCTGGCACCTTAGGCTATGCCGCCGGTGTATACAGAGGACTGGAGTCAGCATCAAATTCCGGTCCCAATCAAATTGACAGTGTTTCATGGGCCGGTCGGCTGACATATAATTTCTTAAACCCCGAGAATAATCCCGGTTATTATACAAGCAGCACCTATTTTGGCGAAGCTGGGGATATTCTGGCGCTTGCTTTCGGTTTTAATTATCAAGCAGATGGTGCTGGTTCATTGGCAAATCGCAGTAATTTTCTTGGCATTGTCAGTGATCTTCTATTTGAGAAAGTGATGCCCAGAAACATGGGTGTTTTCACGCTCAATGGCGAATACAAACATTTTTTTGCGGATTACAATACCGCAGCATTTTCGGATCCCGATTGCTTTTGTATTTTTGACGGCGAATCCTGGACGGTTACAGGACTTTATTTGTTTCCGGCCAAAATTGGCATTGGGCAATTTCAACCATATGGCCGATTCACCAGCGTTATGCCGGATAACAGCAGTAATCGTGAAGAAGTTGAGGGTGGCATCAACTACGTGATAGACGGTTTCAATGCACGTATTTCCGCATATTATCAGTATGGCGATTTAGCCACCAAGGGCATGAATTATGCGCCTGGTGTGGTTGGTGAAAAAGTTAATGTCTTTAAATTGTCATTTCAAATACAGATTTAATGCATCGATTTAACATTGACTCGATTTTTTTCGATTTGGCAGAAAATGTTACAAGTAACTGTCTTTTTATAGTAAACAGGGCTAAAAAAATCGCGTCCGGGTTACGTTATGGGTTTAAAAAGTATCTTTTGTTCAGTTTCTTGTTTACTTTGATTAAAATCGCGTGTAACTTTTTATCCGGTTATAAGAATGAACTAGTTGTAATTAAGTAATTATCTGGCAAAAAATAATGCAGCCGAATATTAATAATACTAAGATAAATCAATCAGACGAAGACAAGCGGGTCTGTTCGCCGCAGCGGATACCAACTGTTTCCTCAATCAAGAAAACCGATAACCCACTCACCGAATCTCCGGCTGCCCCCGCCAAAGAACGCCCTGACGCTCAACTATCATTGGAATTTGCAAATGATCAGGGTAAAACGCGTTTGGCAAGGCGCGATCATTTTGGTCAGCTCTATGTACAAAAACCGTTTTATCCCGAAGGGCCGTCTGTCTGTCATATCGTTCTGGTTCATCCGCCCGGTGGAATCGTGGGCGGCGATTGGTTAGAAATCAATCAGCATGTCGGTGCCGAATCAACGGTGCAGATTACGACACCGGGGGCTGCTAAATGGTACAAAGCCAATGGCCATGTGTCTCACCAGAATACAACGCTTAACGTTGAAGCAGGCGGCACGCTGGAGTGGCTGCCTCAGGAAACCATCTTTTTTGACCAGGCACAAGTTGAGCTCGATCATACCGTCACACTGGCACAGAATGCGACTTATCTTGGCTGCGAAATCTTTTGTTTTGGGCGGACTGCCTATGGCGAAACATTCAATAGTGGTCTTATTCGCCAGCGAATGAACATACGCCGCAGTAACAAATTGATCTGGCATGAACAACTTCAATTGGCGGGTGGTAGCCAAGCAATGAAAAGTCCGCTTATTCTGAATGGTAAAACGGTGTGCGCAACATTGATAGCCGTCAGCGACACAGGATACTACGCCAGTCTACCCACTAACACGCTTCGTGAAGAAGCAGCCAGAATTGCTAACGGCGCCGGGCAATTGGGCATTTCGCAAACAAAATCGGTTTTCGTGGCGCGTTTTATAGGTGACTCGAGTGAAATAGCACGCAATATTATGATGAATATCTGGGGAGGTTTAAGGCCTGCGTTAATTGGTCGAAAAGCCGAAGTCCCGCGTATGTGGAATACCTAGGTTTATAGGTAACCACTGTATTTATCGTTGATTCATTTAACCATTGAGGAGAGTATCATGGATCTTACCCCGAGAGAAAAAGATAAAATGCAAATATTTACCGCAGGTCTGATTGCGGAAAGACGCAAGGCGCGCGGTGTAAAGCTGAATTATCCTGAGGCAATTGCATTGATCACTTGTGCAGTACTGGAAGGCGCGCGTGACGGTCGCACAGTCGCCGAACTGATGTCTGAAGGGACGCGCGTACTGACGAAAGCGGATGTTATGGATGGCGTGCCAGAAATGATTTCTGATATTCAAGTTGAAGCAACTTTCCCGGATGGCACCAAACTGGTCACCGTACATAACCCGATTTCTTAAAAATTCAAAGGAGACAAGATCATGATTCCAGGAGAAATAATCACTGAAGCGGGTAATATTCAATTAAATGTTGGTCGCGAAACAAAAACCATCCAGGTGCGCAATACCGGTGACCGGCCAGTGCAAGTCGGATCACATTTCCATTTCTATGAAGTCAATTCAGCGCTTAGTTTCGAGCGTGAAGATGCATACGGTATGCGGCTGAACATTATGGCAGGTACGGCGATTCGTTTTGAACCGGGCCAGGAACGCACCGTTGAATTGGTCAATCTTGGCGGTAGTAAAATCGTATATGGCTTTAACCAGAAAGTGATGGGGTCGCTGACACAAAAAATACACAGTAAATAATAACGGATGATCAATCAGTTTATTTGATAACTGGTTTTTATATTTAAATCTTTGGGAGATACGGCATGACTACTGAAATTTCTCGGCAAGCTTATGTTGAAATGATGGGACCAACTAAAGGTGACCGAATTCGCTTGGCAGATACAGAATTATTTATTGAAATCGAAGACGATTTTTCTACCTATGGGGAAGAAGTTAAATTTGGCGGCGGCAAAGTCATTCGTGATGGGATGGGACAATCGCAGCGTGTCCATGATAACGTTATGGATACCGTCATCACCAATGCGGTCATCGTCGATTACTGGGGAATTATTAAAGCGGATATCGGTATTAAAAACGGGAAAATAGCCAATATCGGCAAGGCGGGTAACCCGGATGTTCAATCAGGCGTTACCATGGCCATCGGTGCTGCCACAGAAATTATCGCTGGTGAAGGAAATATTGTAACCGCCGGCGCCTTGGATGTTCATATCCATTTTATCTGTCCGCAACAAGAAGAAGACGCCATGATGAATGGTATCACTACCATGTTGGGCGGCGGCACGGGTCCTGCGGCTGGCACCAATGCAACGACCTGCACACCTGGCCCATGGCATATACAATCCATGCTGCGGGCTTCTGACGGCATGGTCATGAATACCGGTTTTTTTGGCAAAGGGAATGTCAGCGTGCCGGAACCGAATAAAGAACAGGTGCTTGCCGGTGCATGTGGATTAAAATTACATGAAGATTGGGGCACGACTTATGCCGCAATTGACAATTGCCTGACGGTTGCCGACGAAATGGATGTGCAAGTCGCTATTCACACTGATACGATTAACGAAGGCGGCTATCTGGAAAATACGATCGCTGCAATGAAAGACCGGACAATTCATACTTTCCATACCGAAGGTGCCGGCGGAGGACATGCCCCGGATATCATGAAAGTGGTCGAGCTTGATAATGTGTTACCTTCTTCAACCAACCCTACTCGCCCTTATACGCGTAATACGCTTGACGAACACTTGGATATGCTGATGGTGTGTCATCATCTGCATGCAAATATCCCCGAAGACGTTGCGTTTGCTGAATCGCGGATACGTAAGGAAACCATTGCCGCAGAAGATATTCTGCACGATATGGGCGCGATTTCGATGATGGCGTCTGACTCGCAAGCCATGGGACGTATTGGTGAGGTGGTTACACGCACCTGGCAGACAGCCCACAAAATGAAAGTACAACGCGGCGCGCTAAAAGAAGATTCCAGTAGAAATGATAACTACAGAGTGAAGCGTTACATTGCCAAATATACCATTAACCCAGCTATTACACATGGGATATCACATGCAGTCGGATCGATAGAAGTGGGTAAATACGCGGATTTGGTTATATGGCGACCAGCGCACTTTGGTGTTAAGCCTTCGACGGTGCTCAAAGGTGGAATGATTACTGCCGCACTCATGGGCGATCCGAATGCATCTATTCCAACCCCTCAGCCAGTGCACTATCGCTATATGTTTGGCGCGTATGGCTCGGCACTCAAAAATACCTGCTATACATTTGTTTCCGAAGCCTCTCTGGCTGCAGGACTGGTTGATCAGCTTAAAGCAGAAAAGCCGCTGATTGCAGTCAAGAATACGCGCGGTTTACGCAAACAGCACATGATTCATAATCATGCCACACCAAAAATGGAAATTGACCCCGAAACTTACGAAGTCCGCGCAGATGGAGAACTGCTGACCTGTGAACCCGCTGATGTTTTGCCCATGGCTCAACGTTATTTCTTGTTTTGATCGAGATCCGTTTATGCGGCAACAGGGTAATTCTAGCAACGAAAGGATAATTTCAGAATTATCCTTTCTATAAAATATAGACTTAATTATTTATTACGATAATGACCCGCGCTATTCAAAATACGGCATTGCTTAAGCTACTGCAGTTGGCGAGCCCTTCATTACCGGTCGGCGCATATACTTATTCGCAAGGATTGGAAGCGGCAATTGAAATCGGTGAAGTAAAAGATGAGGCTTCTGCACGCAACTGGCTTATTGAATCTTTGTCGGTGGTATCAGATTTCGAAGCCCCTGTTGTGTGGCGGTTGCTGCAGTCTTTTGAAGACCGAAATGCTCAAGCAGTCGCCCACTGGACAGCGTGTTTTGTTGCAGCGCGTGATACGCACGAGTTTCGTGCGGAAACGATACAAATGGGTTTTTCACTGGGTAAGTTGTTACTGGATTTAAAAATTGCCGACCCGTCACTGGAAGCATTATTAACAGATCAGGCTGAAATTCCATTACCGACTGCCTATGCATGTGCAGCCGTTGCAATGGGACTGGAGCATGAAGCAGCATTACTCGGTTTATTATTTTCTATTGTTGAAAATCAAGTTCTTGCGTGCGTTAAGACAGTTCCACTGGGACAGGTTTCTGGCCAGCGCCTATTACTTTCAGTGCATCCAGAAATTGAGGCGGCAGCGAAACACGCGCAATGTTTAAAGGATTATGAATTATCTAATTGGTCTCCTGGCTTATCGATATTTTCGATGCAACATGAAGTGCAATATAGCCGAATATATCGATCCTGAATAATTTTTTGGAAGTAAAACGAATGCAAATAAGATCCAATCCGCTGCGCGTCGGTATAGGGGGCCCAGTAGGGTCTGGCAAGACGGCACTTTGTGAAGCGTTGTGTAAAAAAATGAGTGATCGTTACGAAATGGCAGTCATTACTAACGATATTTATACCAAGGAAGATCTCGAGATTTTATTGCGGGCGGATGCCTTACCCGCTGAACGGTTAATTGGTGTCGAAACCGGGGGATGTCCGCATACTGCAATCCGGGAGGACGCGTCGATCAATCTGGAAGCGGTCGCGCGTATTTCGCAAGAAGTTCCTCAGCTGGATCTTATCCTAATAGAATCAGGTGGAGACAATTTAGCTTCCACTTTTAGCCCCGAGCTTTCGGATCTGACCATTTATGTCATTGACGTAGCCGCCGGGGAAAAAATACCCCGGAAAGGCGGTCCTGGCATTACACGCTCCGCGCTGCTTGTGATCAATAAAATTGATCTGGCAGATCATGTTGGCGCTAATCTCGACGTCATGGCACGCGATGCGAAAAAAATGCGTGGCGATAAACCATTTGTATTTACGAATTTACATACCGGAGAAGGTGTTCAAAAAGTTATTGACTTTATTATCAGACAAGGATTGTTGGATGAAGCAAAAAAACAATAAATTTAAGCTTTAAGGCATAGCCTAACCGAAACGCACACGGTTATTCATATCTATTTAAGCACACCACGGAAAAAGAGTTATTTTTTGTAAAATACTGCGGAGATAAGCGTATGCAATGGGCAATCAAATTAGACATGGCGTTACCGAGTCCTATACGGGTCATTCTGAGAGGAGTAGGTCAGGTATTTTTTTGTGGTAATGCGGTAACGGGGCTCATTTTTTTAATTGCACTGTATGTTGGTGGCCTTACTGCGGGGCTGGCAGCAACGGTTGGCGTCATTACCAGTACCATAACTGCTTATCTGCTCGGCTTTTCTGATGATGATATTGACGCAGGACTTTATGGCTTTAATGGCACACTTGTTGGACCGTGTCTATTTTTATTTTTAGAAAATACACCATTATTGTGGGTGTATGTTGTGTTTGCTTCAATACTGTCGAGTGTTGTGCTTGCAGCGCTTATAAGAATTTTAACGCCTTATAGAATTCCAGCATCCACGTCGCCTTTTGTTTTAACCTGCTGGATGTTTATGGTGGCGGTTTACTCATTTGATAGTTTGTCGCGTGGTCCTTTGCTGCCGTCACCAGACATTCCATCTGCCATAGCGGGTGCTGATATTGCGCCGATTGAAACGTGGTTCTCCGCTTGGACTGCCAGTACGGCTGAATTGTGGTCTGTTGCATTGTCAAAAGGCGTTGCCGAAGTTATGTTTGCGGATAGCGTCATAGTCGGTATTCTGTTTTTAATAGGCATTGCAATAACTTCGTGGCGCGGCGCCTTTATGGCTGTTTGCGGTACCATCGTGGGCGTATCTGTACCGATTCTTCTGGGTGCAAATCAGACAGTTATTGAATTGGGCTTGTATGCATTTAATCCTGTCTTGACCATGATGGCGATAGGATGGGTTTTTCTTAAGCCTTCAGCAGGAACGGCATTTCTGGCATTATTAGCGGGAATTTTAACGGTTATATGCCAGGCTGGGTTAGCAAATTTTTTAGCGCCAATCGGTTTGCCGACCCTAACATTTCCATTCGTACTCGTTATGTGGATGTTTTTGTTTGCCGCAGGGATATCCAAACACTGGCGCGAAACCTGATACTTATTACGAGAGCCTGCGCGCGCGTATTACGATTTAATGCTGCGTACTCGCGGGTTCTCTTCAAACAAACAATAAACTCTTCAGTCGATCAGGCTACTAAGTCGACTTTTCCAGTTTGTAAGTTATACACGCCCCCTACAATCAGAATCTTTTTCTGATCAGCCAACTTGCTAAGAATCGGCGCCTGGTCTCTTAATTTCTTGACATTAAGAATGACATTCATTTTAATTATTTTGTAGTAACGGTTGACGGATACATAGTCGGGCGTTCTTCTTACTGATCTTACGGCAGGTGCTAGTGCGCTGGCGATCGATTGTATATGGCCTGGAAACTGCTGATCATTGTCTGACGCGTCGATGGCGGCTTTGACTGCGCCGCAATTTTCGTGGCCGAGCACCATTATAAGTGGGGTGTGCAATATCGCCGCAGCATATTCCAGGGTGGCAACAAAATCGGTTGTTAAATAATTGCCGGCGACACGTGCGACAAACAGATCACCCCGTTGTTCATCAAAGCAAAACTCGGGGCTTACTCTTGAATCAGAACAGCTAAGAATACAAGCATAAGGGTTTTGACCTTTAACTAATTCTTCGCGCTCAAGACTGAAATTCAAAGGGGTAGATTGACCTGAAACATATCGTTCATTACCCGCCATCAGCCGTTCCAATGCCTGATCGGGCGTTAAGACATTATCAGGAAAAGGTGTTTTGACTACGCCAGAGGCGGCCACTAGTTTTGTTGCCGTGGTGGCAAGTCCTAAACCCAGGGTGGAGGCTGCTGTTAATTTGAGAAATGAGCGTCTTTGCTCTGCTTGTCGCAAGTCATCGTTCTTCTGATCAGCGCTTTCGCACATGTTATTACTCCCTTTGTTAGTTAATACAGCCGAATGCATTGCTGTGAGCATACGGTATTGTTTCAGTAGTATGTTGTGTCAGCATTATTCTATAGGCACCCCGAATAAATTACCATGCCATGCGCGGTGATTTTTTGTCGTACTGGAAAGTGATGCATAGCTGCCTAAATTTTTTGATTGAGCGCATTTTCATATTACCGAAACTGGTTTAATTGAAATGAAATATGGCTTGTTTTTTTATCCCGTTAAACATTAATAGAAGCAAATAATGAATAATGTCACAGAATTAAAAAAGCAATCAAAGTATTAATGACGCTTCAAAACCCGAATGTTCAACCGATCGAATGGCACCGGCCTGAAGCAAGCGACTGTCAAATACAAATAAAATAGCTCATGTGCGCAATTAGGTAGTAGTATATTATAAGATGCTAACAGGGGGCAGTAATGAGAAAAATTTATCGGTACTTTTTCATCAAAATTGCTTTGATTATATCAGCTTGCAGTACAGAGTTTTATAAAAAGACGGGCTATGAGATGCTGCAAAACGTTCAGGAACAGCAATGCCAACAAGAACTGTCGGCGCAATGTCCTCAGCGGGAAAGTTATGAGGAATACCAAAGAAAATTAAAAGATTCTCAAACCCCAAAGTACCAATAAGCTTGATTAAACATGCTTTACCATTGATTTGGTATGTGAATCCCAACACCAGTTGTTATCAGGTGTTAGATGAACACCACCAATCCAGCGGTCTATCTTTGCGACACTGAGCCAGTTCATGCTTCCAGAGAGAATTTCTTTCCCTTCAGCAGTCAAGGTTAATTGTTGATCCGGACATGATGATGAAATAAATCTTTGGCCATTCGATAATTTTAACAATGGTGGATAGGACGCTGATAATTCGTGCAAAATAGCCCAGAAACTTGTATCACCCAGAAATTTTCGTTCTTCTGATCCTTGATTACGTGCAAATATATTTGCAGGATACCTTTCGCCTTGCAATATAATTTCAAGGGCTTGCTGCGCTGTGCGGGACAAACCATTTGTGCAGCTTGGGTACTCTTCCAGCAACCTGATAACCGTACCTGCTAAATATGGCAATGCTGCAGTGTTTAATGCTAGCAACGCATGCCATTTCTCGGGAGAATCAGATCGAAATGCCGACCATGCGTAATTCGCGAGCACCAAATGATTATTTGTTATCGATTCCGCATAATTAAGAAAAGTTTTCATTTCATTTGGTGAGCACTCTCCCAAATAATGATTAACGCAGATTATCGTTAACGTTGTTTTACGCGATCTATTCCAGTGGAACCAGTCCAGTATTTGCAGTAATTGTAATTGATCATAAAGATCGTGTTCGAACCACAAGACCACTTTTTCAAATCTTTCGAATGATTTAAGTGTATTATCTCTTTCTGCGAAATGTCGCAGAATATCTTCCGGCTTTCCCCAGTTATGCTCGATAATATATCTGGCGCGGATCTCAGAAAGTTTTTCCAACGAAAGACCGTTCGGTACTGGCCCTTCATGTAAAACATCTCGCCACGGAAGAAAAACGCCAGGAATTTCTGCCTGCATCATTATTTCTACAGCGTGATCGCCGTTGGTAATATTCAGAACATTTCGCATCTCTTTTATCCACCTTACTGTTTACGGCCGACTTACTAACGTATTTTTTTATACGCTTGTGTTTTGTCTTCACCAGTAACGCTTAAGCGTTTGCTAAAAAGCATATACTTGAATGAATACAAATAGTAACATATAGAAAATGTGTCATTTTGTTATTCACTTTTATTGTTATTTATATAGTTGTCGTGTTTTTATCGGGTTCTTGCCGGACTAAAATAATAAAAGTGACTGTTTATTATTGGATAGTAAACGAACAGACGCTTAGATGAGATTTCACAGCCGGAATTTCTGATCGTAACGGTTTTTCAATAATTATTTTTTTATTTCGGGCAACTTTGTGACAACTTTTATTTCTCCAGCTTCTATTCTTAGCTCACAAGCCCCTGCGCTTAAATCGCTACCACCGCTTAGCCTGTATATTCATATTCCCTGGTGCTTGAAGAAATGCCCGTATTGCGATTTTAATTCACATGCAGTCCGAGAAAGTAATCACCAAATACCTGAAGAAGAGTATGTGCTGGCGTTGATCCGGGATCTTGAATCGGCATTGCCCAATATCTGGGGACGTCGATTGGAAAGTGTATTCCTTGGCGGCGGTACACCCAGTCTGTTTAGTGCGAAAGCAATTGATACGCTACTTACGGCCGTGCGCACATTGCTGCCACTGGCACATTCTTCGGAAATCACCATGGAAGCGAATCCCGGGACATTCGAGGCACAAAAATTTGCTGATTATCGTACTGCGGGAATCAATCGACTGTCTGTGGGTATTCAGAGTTTTAACGCTAAACATCTGCAAACATTAGGCCGCGTGCATAACGACATTGAGGCGCAGCGAGCTGTTGATATTGCGCTGAAGAATTTTGATAATGTCAATCTTGATCTAATGTATGCATTACCGGATCAAACGTTTGAGGAAGCGCAATCAGACATACAAACCGCTTGTACCTCAGGTGTGCAACATATCTCAGCTTATCATTTGACGCTGGAGCCCAATACTTTGTTTTATCGCTATCCGCCCCGGCTGCCCGATGACGACCTGGCGGCAGAGATGCAAACGATGATTGAACAAGCGGCCGCCAGAAATCACTTTATAAACTATGAAATTTCTGCATTCGCACAGTCAAAGAAAGTGTCGCAGCATAATATGAATTACTGGTTGTTTGGCGACTACTTGGGAATTGGTGCGGGTGCGCATAGCAAAATCAGTTTTGCCGACAAAATTGTACGGCAGATGCGTTACAAGCAACCCAGAGAATATCTTGCCAAAGCCAAACAAACGCGGACGAATAGTGAATCGACTATTCAGACACAGCATGAACTTAGCCGTGCTGATCGTGGGTTTGAATTCATGATGAATGCATTGCGACTGACGGATGGCTTTGCAAATGAAGTGTTTAATGAGCGCACCGGTCTGCCTATTACAACGGTTCAGCGACAGCTGGATGAAGCGGAACAGCGCGGACTTATTGAGCGTGACCATCGCAGTATCAGGCCAACGCGCACGGGCAGGCGATTCCTGAATAATTTATTACAGATTTTTTTGCCGAATCATAGCAGCCTGACAAAGCACCGGGAGGACAGGTGACAGCTATAGGACCGGAAGATATCGTCGAGAATATGTTACAGGCGGGTGCCATGAAGGCTTGTTTGACGGTAAAAGACATGCTGGTTCGTGGTTTCTTGTCGGGTGTTTTCCTGGGGTATGCAACGACGCTCGCTATTTTGGCGATAACCCAGACGGGACTTGGAATTGTTGGCGCGTTGGTTTTTCCAGTGGGTTTTGTCATGATCATATTGCTGGGCCTCGAGCTGGCAACTGGAAACTTTGCATTAATTCCTATTGCCGTTAGGGACAAAAGAGCAAGTTTCGGACAATTGGTGCTCAACTGGATATGGGTATTAACCGCTAATATGATTGGTGGTGTAACGTATGCTTATCTTTATTTTATTGTCGTAACAAAGATGGGACATGTTGACCCTGCATCTATAGCGTCTGCACAGAAAATTATGGTTATCGCAGAATCCAAGACGCTGGATTATATGCGCATCGGTTTTAATGGCACGATTGCCGCCTTTACCAGTGCACTGCTTTGTAATTGGATGGTGACACTGGGTGCTGTCATGGCGTTTACGTCGATGTCGGTGAGTGGCAAGATTGCGGCCATGTGGCTGCCAATTATGACCTTTTTTGCGCTAGGTTATGAGCATGCTATTGTAAATATGTTTTTAATACCGGCGGGTATCATGCTGGGCGCAAATATTACCATTGCTGAATGGTGGTTATGGAATGGGCTTCCGGTGATTGCGGGAAATATCGTCGGCGGAATGATCTTTACCGGCTTTGCACTTTATCTGACGTTTAAAAAAACAACTGTTTGAGATTTTATTCGCTGATTTTCCGAAAAATCAAGTCCCAGACGCCATGGCCCAGCTGTAAACCACGCCGCTCAAATTTAGTCAGTGGCCGATAGTCCGGGCGCGGTGCATAAGCTGCCGCGGTATTCGCCAAGTGCCGTTCATTCTGCATAACTTGCAGCATTTGTATTGCATAATCTTCCCAATCCGTAGACGCGTGAATGTATCCCCCATGCCTAAGGTACTTGCATATATTTGCAACAAAGTCTGGTTGAATCAGGCGGCGTTTGTGATGTTTCGCCTTGGGCCAGGGGTCAGGAAAGAAAACATGGACGCCGTCAAGGCACCCGGCAGCCAGCATATGCTGCAGCACTTCAATTGCATCGTGTTGAATGACGCGCAGATTGGCCAGCTGGAGTGCTTCAATTTGATGTAACAGGCTGCCGACGCCGGGTGTGTGGACTTCGATTGCAAGATAATCATTATCCGGATGTGATTGCGCTATGGCCGTTGTGCTTTCACCCATGCCGGAGCCAATTTCAATAAACTTGGGGGCGTTACGGCCGAAAAGATTATTTAAATCAATTAGTCTTGGCTCAAAAGGAATGCCGTATTTTGGCAGCAACGTTTCACAGGCACGGCGCTGCGCATTGGAAATGCGCCCTTGCCGACGGACGAAGCTACGTATGGGTTGTCTCATGCCTGGAAAATTCTATTGGCAATAAAAAATCAGCCTTTACCGCCAGTTGCTTTGCTTCCTGTACTTGCTATCACACCTTTAACCGGCGAGCTAGGGCTGGCACTGTATAGTTTCTTGTTCATGCGCCCCGCCAAGTAGGCATCACGTCCTGCTTCAACCGCCTTACGCATGGCTGTGGCCATCAAAACCGGGTTTTGTGCCGCGGCAATCGCGGTGTTCATCAACACACCATCGCAGCCCAGTTCCATCGCAATCGCGGCATCCGAGGCGGTGCCAACGCCTGCATCAACCAGTACCGGAACTTTTGCATTATCGATGATGATTTGTAAATTCCAAGGGTTCAAAATACCCATACCGGAACCTATCAGAGACGCTAAGGGCATTATTGCGACACAACCGGCTTCCTCCAGCTGTCGGGCGATAATCGGATCATCTGAGGTATAAACCATCACTTGAAAATGTTCTTTTACAAGTATTTCCGTGGCCTTGATCGTTTCGACCATATTGGGGAAAAGCGTTTCAGGATCACCCAGTACTTCGAGTTTTACCAAGCTGTGGCCATCCAGCAGTTCACGCGCCAGGCGCAACGTTCGGACTGCATCCTCAACGGTGTAGCATCCGGCTGTATTTGGGAGCAATGTATATTGTGAAGGTGGAACAGCATCCAGCAGACTTGGCTCATTGGCATGCTGGCCGATATTGGTGCGTCTGATAGCGACCGTGATAATTTCTGCACCACTGGCTTCGATCGCCAGGCGTGTCTCGGTAAAATCCTTATATTTCCCTGTGCCTACCAGTAAACGCGAGGAATATGCTTTACCGGCAATAATAAGTTTATCCATGTAATCCGTAAAAAATCTTATAAAAAACTATTAGTTGCTATGTTTTAACCACCGCCAACCGCGACGACAACTTCGAGTTGATCGCCATCTGCTAGGACTTGTTCAGAAAATTGACTACGCGGAACGATTTCACCGTTGCGCTCGATGGCAATACGTTTTCCTTGCAATTCTAGATGTTCTATCAGCTGCGTAATATTTGTCGGCGTTTCAAAGTGATGAGGCTGACCATTGATTGTGAGTTGTATCATTTCTATATGTTTCTTAAATCGGGTAAACTTGAGCGGTTGACTTAATTTTATCACGCGGGTGTAGCTCAATGGTAGAGCTAAAGCTTCCCAAGCTTTAGATGAGGGTTCGATTCCCTTCATCCGCTCCACTTCTTCCTTGTGCGTCCAGGTTATCCGTTATTACGATATAGGTCATGGGTTGTATCATGCAGCATAACAGACTAAACTCATGTCTAAAATTTAAAATTTTAGACATGCTTAGCAATCTTATTTCTTAGCATCTCATCGCATGGAAGCTAAATTGCAAAATAAACGCCCTAAGTTTCTGAATTTAGTTAAAATTCGTCAGCCATTGCCGGCAGTAATTTCAATACTCCACCGCCTTACAGGCGTCTTATTATTTTTTCCGGGTATTCCCTTGTTACTGTGTACTCTGCAATTAATGCTGGGTTCTCAAGATGACTACCAGAAGTTACAGTCTTATCTGCTAGATCCAATAACCAAGGGTGGGCTATTGCTTTTTCTGTGGTTCTTTTTGCACCATTTATTTGCTGGAATTCGCCATCTGGCGCTTGATTTACACTATGGCATTACGCTCTCGCAGGCGCGTGCGAGCAGCAAAGTGGTTTTGGTCGCGGGTATCGTTTTGACATTAATAGCTGGGTTATTCATATGGTAAAACGTTCAGAGCGTATTATAACAGGCGCCCATTACGGTCTCAAAGACTGGCTGGTACAGCGTGTGTCTGCTGTTCTAATGGCTTCCTATCTGGTCTTGCTAATGGCAATCGTTTTATTCTCAACACCACTGGATTATGTGGCGTGGAAAACGATATTCAATTATCAATGGATGCGGATCGCTACTTTTTTGTTCCTGGCAAGCCTGTTTTGGCATGCCTGGATCGGCGTACGCAATGTTTTAATGGACTATGTACATGCTACTGCGATCCGTTTGACGCTGCAGATTCTGGTTATTCTGTCATTGCTGTTTTATCTTGTGTGGTCCGCTGAAATTCTTTGGAGTTGATGTGACAACAACAAAAAGAAAATTTGATGTAGTTATTGTAGGTGCTGGTGGTGCCGGCATGCGTGCCGCATTGCAATTATCGGAAGCTGGCCTTAAAGTTGCCGTGCTGTCCAAGGTTTTTCCCACTCGTTCACATACTGTGTCCGCACAAGGGGGCATTGCTGCATCGCTTGGAAATGTGACCGAGGATAATTGGCACTGGCATATGTACGATACTGTTAAGGGTTCTGATTATTTGGGTGATCAGGATGCGATTGAATTTATGTGCCGACAAGCGAACGAAGTCGTATACGAGTTGGAGCACTTTGGTATGCCATTCGACCGGTTAGAGAATGGCAAGATCTATCAACGCCCATTTGGCGGTCAATCGCAGAATTTTGGCGGTGCGCAGGCAACCCGGTCTTGTGCGGCAGCAGATCGCACGGGCCACGCAATGTTGCACACGCTGTATCAGCGCAACATCAGTGCGAATACACAATTTTTTGTCGAGTGGATGGGGCTCGACCTGATTCGTGATGAGCAAGGGGATGTGTTGGGTGTGACAGCACTGGAAATGGAAACGGGAAAAGTGATCATTTTACAGGCAAGGGCCACCTTATTTGCAACCGGAGGCGGGGGGCGTATTTTTCAAGCCAGTACCAACGCTTTTATTAACACCGGTGATGGCTTGGGAATGGCGGCGCGTGCGGGTATTCCACTGCAGGATATGGAATTCTGGCAGTTTCATCCAACTGGCGTGCATGGCGCGGGCGTACTGATTAGTGAGGCAGTGCGTGGCGAGGGTGGTTATTTAATCAATAAGGATGGTGAACGCTTCATGGAGCGCTACGCGCCAAATGCCAAGGATTTAGCCAGCCGTGACGTGGTTTCTCGCGCCATGACCATAGAAATTAATGAAGGCCGTGGTTGTGGTAAGGATGCAGATCATCTGTTGTTGAAACTTGATCATCTTGGCGCTGATGTTATCAAATCACGGCTGCCGGGTATTCGAGAGCTGGCAATTAAATTTGCCAATGCTGACCCGATCATCGAAGCCATTCCTGTTGTCCCGACCGCACATTATATGATGGGCGGAATTCCAACCAATCGTCATAGCCAGGTTGTTACGCCTTATAAGACGGGACCAGAAGAAGTTGTTGCCGGTTTTTATGCGGTTGGTGAGTGTGCTTGTGTTTCTGTACATGGGGCAAATCGATTGGGAACCAATTCACTGCTGGATATTGTGGTGTTTGGACGTGCCGCTGGAATACAAATTATTCATGATCTACAGAAAACGCCGCATCATAAGTCATTGCCATCCGATGCGGCCGATAAATCACTGGCCCGTCTTTCGCGCTTGAACAATCAAAAAAGTGGTGAGAGTGTTGCGCAAGTGAGAGAAGCAATGAAGCAGATCATGCAAACTTATTGCGGGGTGTTTCGATTTGCTGACAAGTTAAATCAAGGGGTATTAAAAATTACTGAAGTTGCTGAACGTGTTGCAAATACTGAGATTGAGGATAAAAGCCAGGTATTCAACACCGCCCGGATTGAAGCGCTGGAACTTGATAACCTAATAGAAGTTGCTATGGCGACAATGGTCTCCGCTGAGGCTCGCGCTGAAAGCCGAGGTGCGCATTCGCGAGATGATTTTTCCGAGCGGGATGATGTAAACTGGTTAAAGCATACTTTGTATTTTCGCGACGAAAGACGGTTGGACTACAAGCCGGTGCGCTTAAAACCGTTAACGGTCGCGTCATTCCCGCCTAAACCCAGGACATACTAAGGGAGCCGCACGAGTTATAGTTATTCCATTCAATCATACCGACCCATAAAAAGGTCGAAACCGCCAAGTTTTATCCAGAGTTTTTCAGTTTTGAATATACGGGTGCATTTGAGCCTTTAATCATCGTGCGTGTAAAGGTACCCGATGTTTTAATTTTGCAAGGCAATTTGATGAAATTTTTCGGTGCATCAAGTACGAAGAAATTCAATACGGCCGCGCCTTGATGATCCTGGAAACAGGGTGAATAATCATAATTTATGGCAGTCAAGGCGTTTATTTTCGTAATGGCCGATGGCCACTTGTGAGAAATAATAACGGTAGATTATGAAATAACATGATAATTAGCTTTCTAATTTTTTTTTCCGCGTCACCAGATCCCTGTTATTAATAGTTCATCTGTTGATGCAATAAAAATCATTAATTGATTTTGGAATATATGCGCTATGAAAATTAGATTTCCGATGCTTATGATGTTGTGGTTCATTTGCCTTATTTTCTTTATACCAATGCCGACACAGGCAGACACGCGATACGTAACTGACGCTTTTGAAATAACCTTACGTACCGGTCCAAGCGGGAGCCATTCAATTCAGCGAATGATAAAAAGTGGCACAATGCTAGAATTGCTAGAACGTGATCCTGACAATGGCTATTCGAAGATACGTACCTCGGGTGGAACGGAAGGCTGGGTACTTAGCCGTTACTTAATGAAGGAGCCAGTGGCGCGGACTCAGTTGGAAATGTTAAGCAGCGCGCTGACCAATACAACGACTATAGGCAACAATATACGTTCGCAGGTCGACGCGATAAAGCATCAACTTGATAATGCCGCGAAACGTGTTGCAACGCTTGAACAAGAGAATGCGAAGCTGGACAATGAAATAACGGAAATCAAGCGAACTGCTGCTAATACGTTAGCAATTGACAGTCAAAATAAAGAATTGCGCCAGCGATTAGTTAATGCGGAGTCCCAAAGGAAAAGGTTGTTACAAGAAAATTACGAATTGCATGCCCGCAAGGAGAAGGATTGGTTCGTTGCTGGCGCAGGGGTATTATTTGCAGGAATACTTGCAGGCATAATACTTACCCGTATTCGTTGGCGAAAGCGGTCCCGCTATGACAGTTTTTAGTGAACAATGAGAGCGCTCGGATGACGTATTAATATTGAATAATTCTCGCCACTACGTGATGCCCAACCACGAATTTCTATTGATTTGCCCAGATAAGTCTTCAGATTGGGAAAAAGTTCTAGATTTTCATTGGCAATTCGAATATTTATCTTTTTATTAAATACCAAACGGCTATATTTTCTGTTTCTTTTTATTGATTTTGGCGTGCCAAGGTATCGTTGCCACCCTCTGTTTTTGTTCGAAATCTGGCTAATCGGGTGTGGCTGGTATCTTGGCATGGACCAGATCCCCAGTTTTTGTTTCTCAGCCCGTTGTTGCGCACGAACGAGTTTGTCTGCATAGCGCAGATTGGGCGGAACGATATTTAACACCGCGAGTCCGTGTTCTAATAACGCTTCATTAAGATGTTTCTCTCCTGGAAGAAATAGATGAGCGAGCAGACGTTTATAACGGTCATATCTTTCTTGATCAAATTGCAAGTGGACGCTTTTATTTTGCAGTTTTTCCTGCAACCATTTTTTTGCGGCATAGCCACCCGGTTCGCTTGTTCGAAAACGGCTTTCAACTTCAGGCGCATTAATACCCAGTAAGCGAACGCGTTTTCCATTTTTTAGTACGATCGTGTCCCCATCATAAACTTTCGCTACTCGATGCAGAAACCCGTTATTCTGGAAAGGAATATCAACTTGCTTTGCTCCTGTTGTTGCGGTATCCGAGTAAGTAACTCTGCCCTGGGCGTCCTCAGAACGGAAAATTTGCGACGCAAAAGAATACGGTGAGTACAGATTAATAACAAAAATGCTAATTAAAATTTTAATCATTGGTATGCCGCCAAGGTATGCAACAAAGAAAAAAGTGTGCGCAGAATGATTGCTACAAGAAAATATGGCAGAATACGCGACTTGCCTTTGCGCGTTGACCAAGAATTAACCAACTTTTTAGTGTTTTTCAATTATTAATTACTTTTATTTGCGCCTTTTTTGCAATGATGATCCGCATGTTTGCTATTCTTTGCGTCGCTGCTTTCTGGGCGAACCGTATATTCGCAGAAATGACCTTTGTTTTTCTGGATAGTCTTATCGTGCGATCGATCATCGCCAGAAAAAGCGGCACTAAGCAAGAAAAGGTGAGTTTAAATATAACGGGTATCACTTATTGCTTTTCTGGTTGCATTAAACAAAGTGATGCACCTGTTCTAGGGAGAATGGATTGTCATGCAGATCGATAACGTAATTGACTCTGCCTTTGAGCCAATATCCAATGCCGTTGCGGCAGTAATCTTCTATAGTATTCCCGTCATGGGATTTGATATCAAGATTGTTCTTGTTTGGCTTGTCGTTGCTGCGCTCTTTTTTTCAGTTTATTTTGGTTTTATCAATATCCGTTATTTTGGACATGCGATCGATGTGTTGCGTGGCAAGTTCGACAAAGCAAATGAGGTAGGACAGATCAACCGCTTTCAAGCTTTGATGACTTCGCTGTCAGGAACAGTTGGGTTGGGAAATATTGCTGGTGTTGCTGTGGCAATTTCGGTGGGTGGCCCAGGCGCGGCATTTTGGATGGCGATAATGGGTTTGTTTGCTATGTCGACCAAATTTACCGAAGTGACGCTGGGCGTGAAATACCGGCAGCACGGTTCCGAGCGCCATCCAGAAGCGGTTTCAGGCGGACCCATGTATTATTTGCGCAGTGCTTTCGAACGTCATCGTTTTCCGAATCTGGGTAAATTGATGGCTGGATGGTTTGCTGTCTGTTGCGTTGGCGGTACTATAGGCGCGGGTGGGTTGTTTCAGGCTAATCAGGCGTATCAACAGGCGCTAACCGTTACAGGCGGGGAGGCGGGGTTTTTAGCAGATAAAGGCTGGCTGTTTGGCCTTTTTATGGCGATTCTGGTGGGACTGGTAATTATTGGCGGTATTCAGTGGATTGCCGCTGTTGCCAGCCGGATTGTGCCGGCGATGGCAATCATCTATATTGTTGCCGGTTTGGTAGTGATTGGATTTCACTATGCGGCAATACCTTCCGCCATGCAAACTATTTTTGAAATGGCGCTTTATCCACAGGCTGGACTCGGTGCAGTGATGGGTGCGTTATTAATGGGGGTGCAACGTGCAACCTTTTCTAATGAAGCGGGCTTAGGTTCGGCGGCAATTGCGCATAGTGCCGTCAAAACCGATGTGCCCATCAGCCAGGGCATGGTTGGAATGCTCGGACCATTTATTGATACCGTCGTGATATGTATGGTAACGGCTTTAGTTATTGTTATTTCAGGCACATATGTCGCAGGAGGTGGGATAGAAGGGGTAGAACTGACATCCCGCGCGTTTGCTTCGGGTATTTCATGGTTTCCTTATGTGCTATCGTTGACTGTGTTTCTATTTGCTTATTCAACGATGATTTCTTGGTCCTACTATGGGTTAAAATGTGCTACTTATCTTTTTGGCGAACGGGACGTTGTGGAGGGGCTGTATAAAATTATTTTTTGTGCGTTCATCGTGGTTGGCGCTTCAACGCAATTATCCAATATTATATTGTTTACTGATGCGATGGTCTTCGCCATGGCGATCCCCAATATTATCGGGCTTTATATGCTGGCGCCAGAAGTTAAAAATGACTTGAAAATTTATATCCAGCAAATTAAAGCCAGTCAAAACAACGATTGATAATAAAAATATTTTAAGAATCGGCCATCCTTACTTATTAGTTAATATGCCTTCTGAAAATTTGATTGAGATCAGAGACTTGAGTTTTTCCTATAATGCACGCGCTATTCTAAAAGGTATAAACATGACGATGCAGCGCGGCAAAGTGGTTGCTATCATGGGTGGCAGCGGTTCCGGCAAAACCACCCTGCTGCGTCTGATTGGCGGAACAGTCAGTCCATTTGCCGGTTATGTTAAATTCGACAATCAAGTGGTACACGAACTCAATCGCAATGCATTATTTAAGCTGCGCCGAAAAATGGGAATGTTGTTTCAATTTGGCGCATTATTTACGGACTTGTCTGTATTCGATAATGTGGCTTTTCAAATGCGCGAGCACACCGACTTGTCGGAAGCCATGATTCGGGATTTAGTGTTGATGAAACTCCATGCCGTTGGCCTGCGTGGCGCACACCAACTAATGCCGGCTGAGTTGTCGGGTGGGATGGCCCGACGAGTGGCTTTAGCGCGTTCAATTGCACTCGATCCGATGCTTATTATGTTTGATGAACCATTTACCGGACTGGACCCGATTTCGCTCAGTGTTATTGGCAGCCTGATCCGCCGCTTGACAGATGCCTTAGGGACCACTGCAATTGTGGTCACCCATGACGTACAGGAATCATTGCAGATTGTCGATTATGTCTATTTTATCGCGGATGGGGTAATCGCTGCGGAAGGCACGCCAAAAGAAGTCCTTGAAACTGTTAAACCTTTTGTTCATCAGTTTGTACATGGCGAGATTGATGGTCCGGTTCCCTTTCACTATCCAGCTGCGGATTATCAGGCTGATTTGCAACTAGAGGAAAATTTTGTTTAAGTATCTTGTTTCCAGCATTCGACATGTTGGTCACGGTGTCATCGACAGTACCTGGCGACTCGGCTATGCCAGCCGTTTCTTTATTCTGGTGCTGCTTAAATCTACCACCAGCCTGCGCCGTTTTGGTCTGGTGATACGTGAGCTTTATTACACCGGGGTTTTGTCGTTAATTATCATCTTGGTTTCCGGCCTGTTTGTTGGTATGGTGCTTGGCCTGCAAGGATACGAAACGTTGCAGAAATTTGGTTCGGAAAGCGCTGTAGGGACTTTAGTGGCATTGTCTTTGGTGCGGGAGCTTGGACCCGTCGTGGCCGCTTTATTGTTTGCCAGCCGCGCGGGATCTGCCATTACTGCTGAAATTGGTTTGATGAAAGCGACGGAGCAATTATCGGCGATGGGTATGATGGCGGTAGATCCGGTGGCCCGAGTCGTAGCACCGCGTTTCTGGGCTGGCATTATTTCCATGCCGTTTTTAGCAGCAATGTTTTCAGTAATGGGTGTGTTTGGTGGATATTTGGTTACCGTGGTATTTATTGGTGTCGATGAAGGTTCATTTTGGTCTCAAATGCAAAATAATGTCGATTTTAGAATTGATATCGTCAATGGCGTAATAAAAAGTTGTTTTTTTGGTATTGCTGTGGCGGCAATAGCGGTTTTCGAAGGCTATGATGCGCCACCCACTGCTGAAGGTGTGTCGGGTGCAACGACGCGCACAGTTGTGACGTCATCATTGGCGATTCTTGGACTGGATTTTATTTTGACCGCTTTCATGTTTAGAGGAATCAATTGATGCAACGAACAACGATGGATTTGTGGGTGGGAATGTTTGTGATGTTGGGCATAGGCGCACTATTGATACTCAGTTTAAAGGTTGGAAATTTAGGTACATATGGCGCTGGACAAAGTTATGATTTGGTCGGAAATTTTGAAAATATCGGGGGTCTGAAAGTCAGATCACCCGTAAAAAGTGCGGGTGTCGTGGTGGGGCGGGTGACCGACATTCAGTTTAGCCTTGATACTTATGACGCAATAGTAACCATGCGTATAAACGGCCAATATACATTTCCAAAAGATACATTTGCCAGTATCCTGACAGCCGGTCTGCTTGGTGAACAATATATCGGTCTGGACGCGGGCGGTGACGAGGTAATGTTAAAGGATGGCGATAAGATCATGATGACGAATTCCGCAATTGTACTGGAAGAAATGATCGGCCGTTTTTTGTTTGACAAAGCGGCGGAAGAGGATGATAAAGGCTTTTAATTGGTTAACGGACATTGGTTTTGATTTAGGAAAAATAATAAAATAATCAGTGCGAACATATTGCATAATTGCGGAAAATTTGGTGAGGAAACTATGAAAAAATTATTTGGGGTATTTACGTTATTTACAGCATTGTTTTTTGCTTTCCCGGCTTGGACAATGGCCATTCCCCCGGATAAACTTGTGAATCAAACAGTGCAGGAAGTGATCGAAATTGTTCGTCAGGATGAAGACATCAAAGAGGGAAATAATAGCCAAAAAATTCTCGACTTGGTCGAGAATAAAATACTTCCGCATTTTAACTTTGTGCGCATGACCCGGCTGGCGATGGGCAAAAACTGGCGCAAAGCAAATGCTGAGCAGCAGGATGTGATCGTTGACGAATTTCGGGATCTGTTAGTGCGTACTTACTCGAATACCCTGTCAAAATACCAGAATGAAAGAATTATTGTCAGTCCTTTAAAAACGCTAAGCGATAATAATGAAGCCACTGTGAATACTGAAGTCATTCAAGGAAGGGGAAAGCGGCCCGTCCCGATTGATTACAATATGGAGAAAACAGCGGATGGCTGGAAAGTATATGATGTAATTGTATCTGGCGTGAGTCTGGTCATGAATTATCGTAGTTCATTCAATAACCAGATTAGTAAGGATGGCGTCGATGGGTTGATTAAAACGCTGGTAGAAAAGAATCAGGCCTTGGAAGAAAAATATAAATAATTTTTGCGACTATTCAGCTTGCTACTTAAATTTGCCATTTCGGTATTAAAAATGATCACTTACATGTGTCAATTCACATTTTGTGCCTTGCGCTGAGGAATTCGTGGGGTAATCTGAACAGTTACTGCGATACATTGAATAATTAGTAATTTTTCATTCTGGATAAAGATAAGCATTCGCTGGTTTTCGAAATTCATGCATCCAATTGTTAGCAAAACGGTAAGACGAGAGGGCGGTAAAATCAGTGTCGAGGGATCCATAACCATTGACAATGTTGTTGCCATAACACAGCACGGTGTTACACTTTTCGAGGAAAATTCGTTGGATATTGATCTGGCAAACGTTGCCGAAGTAGATTCGTCGATTGTCAGTATGTTATTGGAATGGTTACGTGAAGCGAAGCGAAAAAATATTCGGTTGCGTTTTATTAATATCCCGGAAAGTGTAACAAGCCTTATGCAACTGTATGGTGTTTCAGATTTCTTTTTCACAAAATCCGACGACCAGCCAGCCCGTTAAAAGTTACGTTGTTTTTCATTCATCGCCAGAAGTTTGTATATAAACTGCCTTTTTATGCGACTGTTTAATGACTCAAGCAATTAAAGTCAGGAAGCTATGCAAATACTATGGCAATGTGCGCGCGTTGGCCGATATCGATCTTGACATTGATCAAGGGGAATTTTTTGCTTTACTCGGCCCCAATGGTGCTGGCAAAACAACGCTGATAAGCATCATTGCCGGATTGTCACATGCCAGCAGCGGTTTTGTGAGTGTGATGGGGCATGACGTGACAACGCAATATCAAGATGCGCGGCGAATGTTGGGCGTGGTGCCCCAGGAGTTGGTATTTGATCCATTTTTTACTGTTCGCGAAACGCTGAGGATTCAATCCGGTTATTACGGGATTCGGCATAATGATGATTGGATTGATGAAATAATTCATCATTTGGATCTATCCGATAAAGCCCAGACAAATATGCGCGCGTTATCTGGCGGGATGAAACGGCGTGTTTTAGTGGCACAAGCGCTGGTCCACAAGCCGCCTGTGATAATTTTGGATGAGCCGACAGCCGGTGTGGATGTGGCATTACGCCAGGCACTCTGGCGTTTTATCAGGCGGTTAAACCGCAATGGCCATACGATTATTCTTACCACACATTATCTAGAAGAGGCTGAGCTTTTGTGTAATCGGGTTGCGATGCTAAAACAAGGCAGTATCGTGACGCTGGACAGTATACAAAATCTTATCAGTGATTGTACCCATCAATCGTTACGTTTGCGATTGTCATCGGCTACGCTTCCCGCAGAATTGCATGAACAGCTCATTAGCTATTCAGATGGTTATCATCTTTTAAGAATTAATAGTTTTTTTGAAATAGCGGCAGTCCTCAACAAATTGCGGGATTCGGGGTTGCAGGTTTTGGAAATGAAAATAATACAATCTGATTTGGAAGAAGTCTTTGTGAATATTATGCAACATGATGAAGCAGGGTCGATATGACGGGTTTTGTGACTTTACTCCAAAAAGAATTGCTGCGGTTTTTCAAGGTAAGCCTGCAAACAATTTTGGCACCGATCGTTGCTACACTCCTTTATCTCTTGATTTTCTTCCATGTGTTAAGTGCGCATGTGGAGGTTTATCCAGATATTGCCTACACACAATTTCTGATTCCTGGGCTGATCATGATGGCGATTGTGCAGAACGCTTTCGCAAATTCATCTTCCAGTCTCATTCAGTCAAAAATGAGCGGTAATATTGTATTTGTTTTGTTATCCCCATTATCCTATCAAGAAATATTTTTTGCCTATATTCTGGCATCGGTCGTGCGCGGATTAGTTGTCGGAACTGGTGTTTTATTAATCACGCTATTTTTTTTCGAGATTCCGTTACATTATCCGCAATGGGCGATATTGTTTGCAGTAATCGGCAGTTCGATGCTCGGTGCGCTGGGTTTGCTGGCTGGAATTAGTGCGGAAAAAGTTGATCAGATGGCCGCATTCCAGAACTTTATTATTCTGCCGCTGACCCTTCTGTCTGGCGTGTTTTATACAGTGCAATCCTTACCTGCTATTTGGCAGCATTTTTCCCAGCTTAACCCTTTCTTTTATGTCATTGATGGTTTTCGCTACGGTTTTTTGGGTGTTTCTGAAGTTTCACCTTATACAAGTCTTTTTGTCGTCACAATATGTTTTTTGTTGATTGCATTGATAACCATTCAGGTACTTAAAACCGGGTATAAGCTGCGAAACTAATTGAGAAACATTTGGCCATATAGGATAGGATGGTTTCAGTTATTATTGTTTTGACCAAAAAGAATAAATGCAGCCGCTTTGGTTAAATGCGGTATATTCATACAAAACGATTTCTTACATAGATTGCCAGCCGTATCGTTGCAATTGACATTTGATTAACATTCTCTGTTAGAAGGAGGTTTAAATGATTACATCTGAGAATATAAAAAGTTATATAGAAGGATCATTACCATGTGAATTAGTTGAGGTTGAAGGGGATGATGGTCATCACTTCAGCGCCGTCATTGTGAGTCATGAATTCAGGGGGAAAAATAAGATCCAGCAACATCAGCTTGTATATAAAGCGCTTGGCGATCGAATGAGACAAGAAATTCACGCGTTATCCATGAAAACATTAACCCCTGAACAGTGGACAGAAAGCAACATGGGAAGTTAATGCTGCGATAGATTAAACGCTACTGCTTTCGGTTTCTGACACCTGAATTTTGCAGTCTCCCGTTAAAATAGGGGTAAATTTCATTTGTTTTAGATATGTAAGCGGCCGTCATTTGCTGCAAAAGCTGCCTGTAGATTGTCTGGCTTATGTTTATTCAAAGTATATCCAGCCTGGTACGCAGGACTAATTAGATTTCAGCGTTCTGTTACCGGGCTGTTATTGTACTGCTGTCCATACCATTCAAGAGGCGATCCCCTTATGATATGAAAATCAGGATTCGTTATAATAACCGTTTAGATTATTAAATTCAGGGTGTTTTCTTGTATAAAATAATTGGCGTCATTATTGGCTTTTATGTCCTGGGCATAATTGGCGCATTTCTTGGCTTTTTTCTGGGCAGTTTTCTCGACCGCTTCAAAGCCTACGGCGCTGCTGGCGTCAATCCACTGAGTGCCGGTCATCGGCAAACGGTCTTTCTTGAGACTGTGTTCGTTCTCATGGGCAAACTGGCAAAAGTGGACGGCCGTATTTCTGAAGTTGAAATTTCACATGTCGAACAATTTATGAGCAAGTTAGGCATGTCACCCGAACATCGTTTGCAGGCTATTGGACTTTTTAAACAGGGCGCATCACCGGATTTTAATATAACGTCCAAGCTGGACGAATTTAAGTTAGTCTGTGGACATACCCATAGTCTTAAGCAGATGTTGCTGGTGTATCTCATCATAATGGGATTATCGGATGGGCAGTTAAATTCAGCTGAAAAAAATCTGATAAAAAATATTGCATTTCAACTCGGTTATAGCCAGTCTGCATTCAGACAATTACTGGATATGGTCACGAATCAAACGCACTTTGCAGGCGGTCAAACAAACTCTGCCCATGCACTGGATGATGCTTATAAAGCATTAGGCGTTACTAAGGATAGCACTGATCAACAAATCAAACGTGCGTACCGCAAACTGATGAGCCAGTACCACCCCGATAAATTAATGGGGCAGGGTGTGCCGGATGATATGATTAAAATTGCCACCGAGCAGGCTAAAGAAGTGCAGACTGCCTATGATTTAATTAAGAAATCGCGTGGTCAATCTTGACATACTGTTATTGAATTACCCAGCATGTAATATTATGAAACCGCTCCTTTATACATTCCGCCGTTGTCCTTACGCAATTCGTGCCAGATTGGCAATTAGCGTCAGCGGCGTCGAGGTAGATAGGTGTGAAGTCGATTTACGGAACAAACCTGAAGCATTACTTGATAGCTCTCCGAAAGGAACGGTACCAGTACTGCAATTTTCAGACGGCAGTGTTATCGAAGAAAGTCTGGATATTATGCAATGGGCGCTCGCCATTAATGATCCTGAAGAATGGCTGGGCGGTGGCGATGGTCCTTCTGCTGAAACGCTTGCCTTGATTTGTCAGAACGACGGACCGTTCAAGGCAGCGCTTGATCGGTACAAATATGCCGTGCGTTTTCCGGAGCATCCTGCCGAGACTTATCGTAAACAGGCGGCGGATTTTTTATCAGAATTAAATACGCGCATCAGTGCTCAAGGCTATTTGGTGCGCAACCGGCCTGACTTGGCGGACTTGGCTATATTTCCTTTCATCCGTCAATTTGCCAATGTGGATAAGCGCTGGTTTTATCAATCGAAGTATCAGCATCTCAACAGATGGTTGGATACTTTTCTGGCTTCTGCATTGTTTAATGCTGTCATGCAGAAGTAGTTCTGTTACGTGTTTTATTGCCGATTCAGTGTTACAGAGTAAGCGTTTCTGGATTGGCATAAAGCACGACTTTTATTGTCTCTATCATTCGTTACAATTGAAACTTACCGCATGTTATTGCCAGAATAAAATACTTGCAGGCGATAATTCCATTGAGAAATACCATATAAGTACATTGTATTTTCCATGTTTTTCAATCGTGATCGCTGGTGCCGTCCTGTCCAGTTAAGAAATACGTATATAACGTATTTTGTATGCCATGCACTGGACTAATTGCACATTCAATTACACCGTTCATTCACCTTGTCAATGAAGAAATTTTCCTCTGTTGATCCAGCCAAACGTCTGGCGAACCTTCCAAAACCCACTTATCCTGAGAATCTGCCCGTCGTTGCACGGCGTGAAGAAATTCTGCGCGCCATTGATAAAAATCAGGTCGTGATTATTTGCGGGGAAACCGGTTCAGGAAAAACAACGCAATTGCCAAAAATATGTCTTGAACTCGCGCGGGGTGTATCAGGGATGATTGGACATACGCAGCCGCGCCGTATAGCCGCACGGACCGTATCAGCACGGATCGCTGCCGAATTAAAGAGTCCGCTGGGCCATGCGGTGGGTTACAAGGTGCGCTTTTCTGACAAGATCGGCACAGATACTTATATCAAGCTGATGACCGATGGGATTTTGCTTGCTGAAACGCAAGGCGATCCTGGACTGCAAGCCTACGATACCATCATCATTGATGAAGCGCATGAGCGTAGCCTGAATATTGATTTTCTATTGGGTTATATGAAACGT
This sequence comes from Nitrosomonas sp., assembly GCA_021604405.1. Classification (GTDB taxonomy): domain Bacteria; phylum Pseudomonadota; class Gammaproteobacteria; order Burkholderiales; family Nitrosomonadaceae; genus Nitrosomonas. The sequence goes on from BQJA01000019.1 coordinate 35,660, forward strand.
TTGTTGCCAGAACGCCCCGACTTGAAGTTAATCGTAACTTCAGCAACCATCGACGCAGATCGTTTCTCCGAACATTTTGACAATGCGCCCGTGATTGAGGTGTCGGGCAGAATGTATCCGGTTGAAATCCGGTATCATCCGGTCGCCAGCGACGATGAAACAGATGATGGTATCCAGCAGTCAGTTCTTGACGCGGTGGATGAAGTAACGCGAATCGGGACCGGGGATATTTTGTTGTTCCTTCCGGGGGAGCGTGAAATCAGGGAAACCAGTGAAGCATTGCGCAAACATCATTTTGAACGGCTTAAGCCCGGTGCGTCAGGAATAGAAATATTGCCACTTTTTGCACGTTTATCCTTTGCGGATCAGGAACGTGTATTTAAGCATGGAAATAGCCGTCGGATCGTACTTGCGACCAATGTCGCGGAGACCTCACTAACCGTCCCGGGTATTCACTATGTGATAGACACTGGCGTGGCACGGATCAACCGCTATAGTTATCGCAACAAAGTTGAGCAGTTGCAGGTGGAGAAAATCTCACAAGCTTCAGCAAACCAGCGTGCAGGACGTTGTGGTCGGGTGGCGAGCGGCGTTTGCATCCGGCTTTTTGCAGAAGATGATTATCTTTCCCGACCCGAATTTACCGATCCTGAGATTTTGCGCTCATCGCTGGCGGCAGTCATTTTGCGCATGAAGTCATTGAAAATTGGTGATGTGGAGAATTTCCCATTTCTTCAGCCGCTTCAGCCGCGCATGATTGTGGATGGTTATCAGTTACTGGCAGAGCTTGGCGCGGTTGATAACAATAACCAATTAACGCCAATTGGCTGGCAGCTGACAAGATTTCCTATAGATCCCAAAATAGCACGCATGATTCTGGCTGCTAAACAGGAGAACTGCCTGAGTGAAATACTTATTATTGCGTCCGCACTCAGTGTGCAGGATCCTCGTGACCGGCCGTTTGAACGGCAAGATGCTGCGGATAGAGCACATCTGCGCTTTCAGGATGAACGGTCTGATTTTCTGGGATTTTTAAAACTGTGGGATTTTTTTGATGAATTGTTAAAGCATAAGAAATCGAACCGCAAATTGATTGTGCAATGTCAGGAACATTTTCTTTCTCACCGTAGAATGCGGGAATGGCGTGAAATTCATGGTCAACTGCATATCTTGGTTAAAGAGCTGGGTTTCAAGCCGAATCAGATACCAGCAGGTTATGATGAAATTCATCGCGCATTATTGGCTGGCCTGTTAGGCAATATTGGTTTCAAATCTGAAAACGACAATGAGTATCAGGGCGCGCGCGGCATCAAATTTTCAATTTTTCCGGGTTCGGTTTTAAAGAAAGGAAAAGCCAAATGGATTGTTGCTGCTGAATTGGTCGAGACTTCTAAACTGTATGGGCGTTGCGTCGCTAAAATTGATCCGTCATGGCTGGAGAAAATCGCCGGTCAATTATGTAAGAAACATTTTTTTTCTCCCCATTGGGAGAAAAAAACGGCACAAGTAACAGCTTATGAACGGGTCACATTGTATGGCCTGACCGTGATGCCCAAGCGGCGTGTTCATTATGGTCCGGTTAATCCAGTCGAAGCACGTGAAATTTTTATTCGTGATGCATTGGTGGCGGGTGACTTTACGACTCGAGCGCTTTTTTTTGCGCATAACCGTCTACTTATCCAAGAAGTGGAAGAACTCGAGCATAAAACACGCCGTCAGGATGTGTTGGTTGACGAACAAGAGATTTATGCCTTCTATGATGTACGCATCCCCGAACGGATTTACAATGGGGCAGGTTTCGAAAAATGGCTCAAGCGTGCGGAACAGAAGGAACCGCGGTTGTTGCACATGACCCGGGAATTCCTGATGCGCCATGCGGCAGGGTGTGTAACGGATGAATTATTCCCAGAAAACATGCCAATGGACCCGGAAAGCCGATTGCCGCTTCATTATCGTTTTGAACCGGGTCATATGCTGGATGGTGTAACGGTCACGGTTCCATTGCCTCAGCTAAACCGGCTTGATAAGGCGCCATTCGATCATCTGGTGCCGGGCTTGATCCGCGAGAAAGTTACCTGGTATTTTAAAGTGTTACCAAAACAGATCCGGCGACATCTGGTGCCGTTGCCAGAGTCGGTCACAGAATTTTTACTGAATCTCAGGCCGGAGGATCAATTCACTAATTTAACCGGCTTATTGTTGAAATTTGTTCATCGGAAAGTAGGTGAACCGATTTCAAACAATGTCTGGGCCGATAAAGAACCACCCCTTTATCTGCAGATGAATTACAAGGTGATTGATGATGCCGGCAATGAATTGGCGATGAGCCGGAATCTTGCGCAGCTCCAATCGCAGCTTGGCCAGGCGGCACAATTGACATTTGCGCAAGCGGACGCTGAAGAAAAAAATAGTATAGAGCGTGATAACGTCATACGCTGGGACTTTGGTGATTTACCCGAGGAAATTACTTTTACACGAATGGGAAAACAACTGACCGGTTATCTTACTTTGGTTGACCAGCAAGCATGTGTTGCCATACGCCTGTTTGATACCCGTCAAGCTGCCGTAGATAATATGCGAGCTGGCGTTCGGCGTTTGCTGCGCTTCGAGCTTAAGGACCGGATGAAACAACTGGAAAAAAACCTGCCGGGATTGAAACAAGCAGTTTTGCAGCTAACGACGCTTATTCATCCTGATGAACTCAAACAGGACATGCTAACGGCCATTACAGATCGAGCATTTGTCGGTAGTGATGCGCTGCCACGCAATGAAAAAGATTTCATCGCACAAAAGCAACGTGCGCGGACACGATTGCCAGCTGTAATCGAAGCGCTGGCCCGAACCATGCAAAAAATTGGTAATGAAGTTCAAACATTATTGCATCGATTGTCTGCAGGTAACCTGGGAAATGAAAGATTAAAAAATGAATTGAATATGCAGTTGCGTCATCTGCTTTTTTCTGGTTTTCTTAGCGTTACGCCTTGGGAGCGATTGCAACATTTTCCCCGGTATCTTAAAGGCATGGACATGCGTTTGGAAAAGTTTTCCAATAATCCCCAGCGCGATGGACAACACAGTGTACAAATAATGACTTTGTGGAATCAATATATGCAACGTATGGAGAAACACCGCCAGATGGCGATATATGATCCAAACCTTATTGAATTTCGCTGGCAAATTGAAGAGCTGCGAATTTCCTTGTTTGCCCAGGAATTAAAAACACCAATGCCGGTATCGGTGAAAAGATTACACAAACTGTGGGAAAAGGTTCAGGAATAAGTTATGGTTATGCTGAATCAACCAGAATCTGATTTGATAAAAATGTGCAATTCAGAGTTTGATTGCAGAAGGCGAAATGGTGCAAACAAAAGACCCCAAAGAAAGAATTTCCTGCCTTCAATGGAGATATGAAGCCGCTGCAAGCCGTCCAAGCAAGAGATGGATGCGTAATGACCGGGCTGTTGTGGGTAGATTTTGAGCAAAGTAAATGTATCGAGCCATCGCCGAATCCAGCCAACACGACCAGATGTGTGCGCAACAGGCAGTATTTTGATAGAAGAAATATGAAAGTGATTAGTGAAAAAAAATTCAGTAACCGAACATTGCGTCTGGTGCAAGGGGACATTACTGAACGGGATGTTGATGCAATTGTTAATGCGGCCAACTCAAGGTTACAGCATGGCGGTGGTGTTGCTGGCGCTATTGTAAAGAAAGGCGGGCAAATCATACAACAAGAGAGCAATAATATTGGCCAGGTCAGCGTTGGTTCATGCGCGGTAACCGGCCCCGGACAACTCCCCTGCAAAGCAATCATTCATGCTGTCGGCCCTAGAATGGGCGACGGCGACGAAGCTAGCAAGCTAAAAAATGCGATAAATTCAACTTTACAGACGGCCATTCAACATGCATACAGGAGCATATCAATACCGGCTATCAGTGCTGGAATATTTGGATTTCCGAAAGACCAGTGCGCAGAAATCCTGGTGGATGAAGCCAGGAAGGTTCTCGCGTCCGATCAAGAAATTAGTCTGGAAACGATTGAGTTTTGTATTTTTGATAATGAGACGCTGAACTATTTTAAGAAAGTATTTGACCAGGTTAGTGATTCCTGACAATAAATTTACGGACTAATGCTGGTTTTATCCGGTTAAACAGAATGAATAAATTGCCACCAGGAATAACGGGGTTTGTAAGTGATATATCACAAAAGAAATACGCGGTCTCTTTTGCTGAATTTAAAACAGACATGACAAAGTTGAGCCAGAAACTCAATGTAAAAATAATTGCCTGTAATTCAATTATTACCTGTGAGAATTATTTTTCTTGCCAATTGGCTTATAACGGGAAAACGATCAGTGTTCTTTGCAATACTGTTTACCCTGTAATTGGTTTTTGTGTTGCTGACAATCCAAATATAATCCCGCGGGTTTTTCTGTCTATTGGAGAAATGGAAGACTATTTAATTGGCTTGCGAAATTATGCAATAGCTCCGCCGGAATTTTTGAATGCGCCGGTAACGAGTCATACAATTGAAGACTTGAGTGTTCAGGAATTATCACAAATAAATTATTGGCGGCCAAAGGAAATCAGTGAAATTGTATTTAATTATTGGAATTAGTAATTTAACTGTATAGGATGTCAGATGCTTTGTCGATGGCCCCTTGTCTGGGGTATGGCCGAGTCGATTTATAGTTAACCTGATTATCTCTCGTTTTTTTCACATTATTTATCATGCTGTTAATCGATCAAATTGCAGAACGTACTATCCAATCGGCACAGGAACGAGGTGAGTTTGATAATTTACCTGGTGTGGGAAGGCCGCTGATACTGGAAGATGACTCGCTGGTGCCTGAGGATTTGCGCGCGGGTTATCGATTATTGAAGAACGCAGGTTATTTGCCGCCCGAGTTACAGCTTCATGGAGAAATACACGAGATTGAGCAGTTACTTGCGGAAGTGCAAGATACCAGTGCATATGTTCAGGCTGAGCGGCGGCTGCGATATTTGCGGCTGCGCTTAAACCAATACCGCGGAGATAGTATTGATTTTGTAACCGAGCGGCAGTATCAGGAGAAATTGTTGCAAAAACTATGAGCATAGCGTTGTTGATTGAATGTTTTCAACGCATTCTAAAATGACGGCGAGAATACTTGATCGGCATCAAATTCCCTGACCAAATCGATATTTTTCAATCTGCCCAATCATGTGCAGGCATCGGAACGTCTAAGATCCTGTTGCCTCTGAGAAGCCGGTATTGAAGCGCAGCGTTTTGACTTTTGCTCGGACTTTGTCAAATAATTTCATATTGCATAATATATTGCGAAAAATCGTCAAAGGAAGATATGGCGGCAACCGTTGTTATTGTGGTTCAGGGGTAATGTGTCTGAGTTGGATAACATGATCCCATTGCAGTATGACAGTGTGCGTGAGTCGCAAACGAGTCTACTTGGACATACATTTGTATTTTTTTCATCAATTGCCGAAGTCGGATAATATAAATACAGAAAACTTCTTGTTTAACTGATTATTTCATATTTTTTTCAGCGTTCTCTTGTATCGTACTAGATTTGTTTGTCTTTTTCTTCACACCAATAAATGGCCAAATAACGTTTAAAAGAATTCGCATGATCAGTTTTATTTAAAGAATTTATGATATGTATTCTGAGCGCACTTAAATTCGTAAACTGTTTCAAATTACAAATGCAAAAAACTTTCTCTTATAGCAAGAATAAAAAAATAATTATTAACGTATTATGCATTATCTTGTGCTGTTTATTCTTTTATGCCGATTTCGTCATTAGTTTAGGGTATGCTGGCGGTGCGCCATATGTCATTGTTATCATGGCTGCACTCCTGCTTAATCAAAGAGCAGCATTAATCAGTTATGCTGGTTTATCAACTATATTGATTTTTCTTGGTTTTTTTCTGTCGCATGATCCGGATATTCCAGGCTATTATTTTTTAACTGTTATTAATCGATTAGTTTCGGTTATTGTCGTATGGTTTATAACAGTTTTTTGTATCATCTATTTAATTAACCGGAATCTTGCAAGAAATGCGGTAAAAAATATTCATTTAATTTTTGACTCAACGCCAAGCGCTCTCGTGTTGATTGACAACGAGGGTCAGATCAAGCTGGCTAATAATAGATTATGCGAACTCTTTGGCTATGAAAAAAAAGAATTATTAGGTGAGTGTATCGAGTTGCTCGTCCCGAAGAGGTTTAGACAGCACCATAAACATTATAGACAAGGTTTTATTAAAGAGCCCGTAAGAAGAGTTATGGGAGAGCAGAACGAGCTCTATGGACTTACAAAAAAAGGAAAAGAAATCCCAGTCGAGGTAAGGCTTAATCCAATACAACTGAATCAAGCGCCTAGTGTAATAGCGGCAATTAATGACATAACACTCCAGAGAAAACATTTGCAGGAAATACAAGAGGCTGCAAGAAAATTGAAAAAATCAAATGAAGAGCTGGAGCAATTTGCATTCATTGCGTCGCATGATCTGCAGGAGCCTTTGCGCATGGTATCAAGCTACACCCAATTACTGGCGAGCCGATATCAAGACAGACTCGACAATGATGCCAATGAGTTTATCGATTATGCAGTAGATGGCGCAAAACGGATGCAGGTGATGATCCAGGATCTGTTGAAGTTTTCAAGGCTTGGGAACGAAGCGGTAGAGGTTGAAGAAATCGATGCGAATAAGTTATATGATGATGCGCTGAAAAATCTGGCAATAGTTATTGAAGAAAGTGGTACTGTGGTCACCCGGGGAGACTTACCAATAATTAGAGGAGAAGCATCCCAGTTGCTTCAAGTGTTCCAGAATCTGATTGGAAATGCAGTGAAATATCGTATTGTAGAAAAAACCAACCGATTACATGTGTCGGCGAAGATGATCAATAACCAGTGGCGATTTTGCTTTCAAGATAACGGTATCGGTATTCAGTCTCAATATTTTGAGAAAATATTTATAATATTTAAACGTTTACATAACAAAGCTGAGTATTCAGGTACAGGTATCGGACTTGCTTTATGTAAACGCATTATTGATAATCATGGTGGCAGAATTTGGGTGGAATCTGAATACGGCCAGGGCGCATGTTTTTATTTTACGCTGCCACTCCACCAGTGAACGAACG